>DATFPJ010000159.1:0-3419 GCA_035264865.1 Solirubrobacterales bacterium | reverse complement strand
GCGACCTTGATCTCCCCGCTCTCGTCTACCCCGATGACGGCATCCGGCGCGAACTCGAGGAACTCGCGCTCCAGCGCCTCGCTGGTGTGGTCCTCCATCCGGTTCCGAGCATAGATCAGGGTGCGCCGCTCGACCACGTTGCACTCGAAGTGCAGGGGCGCCTGCGCGCATTACCCGTGCGATCAGCGGGTACGTCCTCCCACGTGGGAAACCGAGGCCGCTCAGCGATCCGCGCTCTTGGCGCCGCCGTCGTCTGTGTGACCGTCGCCGCCGGCTGCGGCGGGGGCAGCGACTCCGCGACGGTCGAGCAGAACACCTCACCCAGCGGCGCGCCGCAGTCGCCCGGGACCGAGCAGCCGCTGAGCCAAGCGGAGGTCCACGGCCGCGACCTGTTCGTCGCGCACTGCGGCGCCTGTCACACGCTGGACGCCGCGGGCACGGTCGGCAACGTCGGACCGAACCTCGGCGACATCGCCATCAACGAGCAGGACGTCCTCGCCGCGATCCGGACGGGTGGCGGACGTCATGCAAAGGGCCAGCAGACGGGACCGACCGGCACCATGCCCCCCAACCTGGTGACCGGCAAGGATGCGCAGGACGTCGCCGCGTTCGTCGCGGCCAACGCCGGCGGCAGCTCTACTCCGTAGCTAGGTCTCTTGGTAAAGCGGGCCGTCTCCGCCCTCGGGCAGAGTCAGCCGCCCACCCTTCGCCGTGATCGCACCGCACTGCACGCAATTCGATGGCGTCACGTGCACGTCCACGGTCTCGGCGCCCGACTCGAGCTGCTCCTCGGGGATCTCGTAGACCTGCGCCGGGCACATCGAGACCCAGGTCTGCGCGACCTCCCGCGGCACCTTCTCCTGGATCCGGATGTGGTTCGGCGCGTCGTCGCGGGTCGCGTTGCCCGAGAGGAAGACCGAGTTGAGCTTGTCGAAGATGTATTTGTTGTCCGGCTTCGGGTACTTCTTCGCCGCGCCGTCGATCGCGACCGGCACGTCCGCGTCGGGCTCGTTCTTCCAGTGCCCGCCGGGGAAGGCTCCCTTGGTAGCGACCATCAGGCTGCCCATCACGCCTCCGAAGATCAGGCCGCGCGAGAGCGGCTGCCGCATGTTCCGCGACTGCCAGAGGTCCTTCTCGATGATCGAGTCCTTGACCTTGCGCTCGTAGTTCTCGAAGTTCACCGAGTCCTGCTTCAGGGACTCGACGATCGCCTCGGCCGCGTACATCCCCGAGTGCATCGCGTAGTGGATCCCCTTCAGCGTCGGAACGTTGACCATCCCGGCCGCGTCGCCCGTGATCACCATGCCCGGGCTCGAGAGCCGCTTCGGCATCGACCAGTAACCGCCGGAGGGAATCGTCTTCGCGCCCCAGCCGACCCGCTTGCCCCCTTCGAGGATCTTCTTGACGAACGGGTGGGTCTTGAGCTCCTGGAGGGCGTCGTGGACTGAGAAGGTGGCATCGGTGGTGTCGAGGCCGACCACCAAGCCGATGGCGACCTTGTCCTCACCCATCGGATAGATGAAGCTGCCGCCCGCCTCCTTCCACTTCGGTCGCCAGCGAAGCGGCCAGCCCAGGGTGTGGATGACACGGTCGAGCGGCTTCTCGACCTCCCATACCTCCTTGACCCCGAGCTCCCAGCGCTGGGCGTCGGGACCGCGGAGATCGAAGTAGTCGAACGCCGCGCCGGTGAGGTGACCGAGCGTCCCCTCGGCCAGAACGGTGGCTTTGGCGACCAGATCGGAGCCGGGCTCGAAGTTGGACAGCTCCCCGCCGTCCTTGCCGCGCCCCTTGTCGCCGGAGCGCACGCCGCGGACGATCCGGTCCTCGACCAGCAGCTTGTCGGCGGCGGTCTCGCTGAGGATGTAGACGCCCGCCTCCTCCGCCTTCTCGCCCAGGAAGCGGCCGAGCTTTGCGATCGAGGTCACGTAGTTGCCGTGGTTCCGGAAGTTCGGCGGCATGGGCTTGAGCGGCACCGCGACCTTCGAGGTCAGGAAGTAGACGGCGTCCTTGGTGACCTCCTGGTACACCGGCCAGTCCGAGGGATCGAGGTCCGGGAAGAGCTCCCGCATCGCGGAGGGCTTCATGTTCGCCCCGGAGAGCAGGTGCGCGCCGGTCGTCTTGCCCTTCTCGACCACCGCCACGGGGACCTCGCCCAGCTTCTCCGTCAGCTCCGGCTCATTCTCGAGCAGCTGCATCAGCTTGATCGCGCAGGCGAGCCCCGCGGGGCCCCCGCCGACGATCGCCACGCCGACCTCGATGCGCTCCTCCTCGGGGTCGGTGATGCCGGTGATGAACTCCTCCGCCGGGTTGATCGGCGGGGGGAACTCAGCGGGCTCTACCGCCATCAGCCGCCCTTCTTGGCCTTGATCGCCTCGGTGAGCTTGGGGACGATCTTGTGGAGGTCGCCCACCACGCCGAGGTCGCAGAACTCGAAGATCGGAGCGTTCTGGTCTTTGTTGATCGCCAGGATGTTGTCCGAGTTCTGCATGCCGACCTTGTGCTGGATCGCGCCGGAGATCCCGAGCGCGAGGTACAGGTTCGGCGCGACCGTCTTGCCGGTCTGGCCGATCTGAGCCGCGTACGGGTACCAGCCTGCGTCCACGACCGCACGGGTCGCGGCCACCGCGCCGCCCATCGACTCGGCCAGCTGCTCGGCGAGCTCGAAGTTCTCCTTCTTGCCGAGCCCACGGCCGCCACCCACCAGGATGTCCGCGCCCTCGATGTCCACGTCGGCGCCGCGCTGTTCGCCGCGGGTCACCATCTTGGCCTTGGTCGACCACTCCGAGAGCTCGACGGAGACGTCCTCGACCTCAGCGGTGCCTCCGGTCTCGTTCTCGTCGAACGCGTTCAGCCGGCCGATGATGATCCCCGGCGTCTCGACGTAGCCGACGTCCGCGATCTGCGAGTCCTGCAGGATCGGGCGCTCGGCAACCAGCTTGCTGTCCTGGACGTTGACCTGCGTGACCTCCATCGTCACACCGGCGTTCAGCCGGGCGGTGAGTCCAGCGCCGATCTCGAATCCGAGCAGGCCGCCTCCGAAGAGCGCGTAGTCGAAGTCGTTGTCGGTCATCACCTTCGCCATCACGTCGACGATCGGTTGGGCGAGGCCCTCAGGGGCCTCCTTGCAGCGATAGACCTTCTTGACGCCATAGGCGCCCAGGCCGGCCGCGGCATCGTCGGCGACGTCGCCGACCACCACAGCGGCCGCCTCGGTGCCGAGCTCGCCGGCGAGCTTGCCAGCCTCGCTGAGCGCGCCGAGGGAGTTCTTGTTGAACTCGCCCTCGTCGTTGTGGAGGGCGTAGACCAGAATCCCGGGCATCTAGATCAGCTTCCTTTCCTCGAGCCAGGCGACGATCTTCTCGACCGTCTCGTTCGTGTCCTCGTCCTCGATGATCTCCCCGGCCTCCTTCTCGGGCGGG
>DATFPJ010000158.1:0-11743 GCA_035264865.1 Solirubrobacterales bacterium | reverse complement strand
CCCCGCTTCGACTCGCCGAGCATCTTCGGCTCGCTGCTCGACCGCGGGGCCGGCTTCTGGAGGGTCGGCCCACCGGGGCTCGAGGCTCCGGTGAGCCGCCGCTATGAGCCGGGCACGAACGTCCTCGAGACGACCTGGATGACGGGCTCGGGCTGGATCATCGTGCGGGACGCGCTCACGCTCGGCGACTGGCGCCCGGAGAATGACTTCGAGCCCCATCGCCGTCCGCCCCCCGATGACGAGGCGGAGCACGTCCTCGTTCGGACGATCGAGTGCGTGCAGGGGGAAGTCGACGTCGAGATGGTCTGCCAGCCGGCATTCGAGTACGGCGCCACCCGGGTCGACTGGGAGCGGCGCGGCGACTCGGGCACCGACGCCGAGGTGACCCATGACGGCATGACCCTGATCCTGACCGGCGACCTCGGGCTGGGAGTCGACGGCACCGACGCACGGGCGCGCCATCGCATGAGGTCGGGCGAGGTCCGCTACACCGCACTGAGCTGGGGGCCCGCGCCGATCCCGCCCACGTCGGCGGAGGACTGCCAGAACCGGCAGGGGCGCACGGTCGACTACTGGCGGCGCTGGCTCGAGACCGGCAGCTTCCCGGATCACCCCTGGCGCGACTTCCTCCAGCGCTCCGCGCTGGTCCTCAAGGGCCTCACCTACTCGCCCACCGGCGCCCTGATTGCGGCGCTCACCACCTCACTCCCCGAGACCCCCGGCGGCGAACGCAACTGGGATTACCGGTTCACCTGGATCCGGGACGCCACCTTCGCCCTCTGGGCCATGCACACCCTCGGCTTCGACTACGAGGCCAGCGACTTCATGGGCTGGCTGTCCGACATCTATCGGGAGAACGTGCGGCGCGAGAAGCTCGGGATGCAGATCATGTACGGGATCCGCGGCGACCGGGACCTCACGGAGAGCACGCTGGAACACCTCGGCGGCTACGAGGGCGCCACGCCGGTTCGGATCGGGAACGCCGCCTTCAACCAGCGTCAGAACGACGTCTACGGCGCGCTGCTCGACTCGGTCTACATCCACAGCAAGGTCCAGGACCACCTCCCCCACGAGCTCTGGGAGGCGCTCTGCCGCCAGGTGGAGTCCGCGATCGAGGTCTGGGAGTTGCCGGACCAGGGGATCTGGGAGGCGCGCGGCGACCCCAAGCACTACGTCTCCTCCAAGCTGATGTGTTGGGTGGCGGTCGACCGCGGCCTGCGCCTCGCCGACCGGATCGGCGACGAGAAGCGGGCCGAGCGGTGGGAGAAGATCGCCCACGAGATCCGCTCCGACATCCTCGACCGCGGGGTCTCCGAGCGCGGCGTCTTTCGCCAGCACTACGAGACCGACGCCCTCGACGCCTCCACGCTCCTCGTCCCGCTCGTCCGGTTCCTGGCCCCGGACGACAAACGGGTCATCGACACGGTCAGGGCCATCCACGAGGAGCTCACCGAGGACGGCCTGGTCCTCCGCTACCGCGTCGAGCAGACCGACGACGGTCTCCACGGCGAGGAGGCCACCTTCCTGATCTGCTCGTTCTGGCTGGTCGCCGCGCTCTCGGAGACCGGCGAGGCGCAGCTGGCCCGCGAGATGTGCGAGCGGCTGCTCTCCCAGGCGGGGCCCCTCGGGCTGTACGCCGAGGAGCTCGACCCGCGAACCGGCCGCCACTGGGGGAACTTCCCGCAGGCCTTCACGCACCTCGCCCTGATCAACGCCGTCAGCCACGTGATCGCCGACGACCGCGCCACCGGCGAGCGGGGGAAGACCGCCGTCCTCAGCGAGATGCTGGCCGCGCAGACCAGCTAGTCGGACTCGGCGGGCGGGACCTTGCCCGCCTCGGTCCCGGGCTCTCGCGCCGGGCCCGCCGGCGAGGTGATGCCCAGCACCCGCATCGCCTTCAGCCCCAGCCCGAGCTTCTCTCGTCCCTCAGTCGAGGTGACGTCGTGGCCGCAGAGCTCCCGGGCCCGCTCCAGCCGGTAGCGGATGGTGTGGCGGTGGGTGAAGAGCTGCTGTGCCGTGGCCGCCACGTTGCCGTCGTTCTCCAGATAGGTCTCGACGGTGTTGACGAGCTCGGTCTCGTACTGCTCGTCGTAGGCGACGAGCGGCTCGACCGTCTCCGAGTAGAAGCGCTCCAGCTCAGCGGGGTCCTCGCTCATCGCCGGCAGGAGCAGCCGATACGCGCCGGTGTCGTCGAACGCCAGCACTCGCTCCCCCTCGGCCACCCCGACGTTCGCGGCGAGCATCGCCTCCTGGCCCGCGCGGTAGAGGTCCACGGGGTCCGAGGCGACGCGGCTTCGGGCCACGCCGACCGTGAATCCGCTCAACCCGCTCTCGAGCTCGTTGGCGAGCGACTCGGCGGCGCGCGCCAGCCGCCCGTCCTCGCCGACCGGCACGACGGCCACCACCTCGGCCACCTCACCGTCGTGCTCGCCCTCCGCCGCCAGCGCCCCCGCGCTCACCGCGCGCACGGCGCGTAGCGAGATCGCCAGAACGCGGGCCCGCCACTCGCCGGCCTGGGCGACGTGCGGGATCGCTCGCGCGATCACCACGCCGGCGCCTTCCGCGAGGTCAGTGCCGAGCTCCGCGGCCCGGGCCGCGATGTCGCCGCGGTCGGTGATCTGCCGCGAGAGCAGGGCCCGCACGAAGTCGCCGGCCGCCTCCTCGGTCGCCCACTCGGGTGAGCGGGAACGCTCGAGCTCCAGCCCGAGAAGGGTCGAGACCATCCGCAGCAGGGACGCGTCGGGCTGCTCCTC
Organism: Solirubrobacterales bacterium; assembly: GCA_035264865.1. Classification (GTDB taxonomy): domain Bacteria; phylum Actinomycetota; class Thermoleophilia; order Solirubrobacterales; family 70-9; genus DASUPK01. The sequence goes on along the minus strand of DATFPJ010000158.1, from coordinate 8,990 downwards.
CCCGCGCGGACGCCAGCGCAGCTCGCCCACGGCGTTGTCCGCGACCCGCAGCTCAACGGTCTCGACGCCCGCGCCGCCGGCGAGCAGCTTGCGCTCCTCGTCCGGCGAGGCCGCGGCCACGGCGAGGACGTTGCTGGCGCGGTCGATCAGGGCCACGCTCGCGTCGAGCGCGCGGCCCGCGGCACGGGCCACAGCCGGCATTCCCGCCCCCGACTCGATCGCCGCCGAGAGCTCCTCGAGGCTGCCCGGGTCCGCGCGCCGCCCCGCTTCCTTCGCAGTCATCCGCACATGGTAGGTAGGGACGGCTTCGCCATCAGATGGCGGCCACGAGCGTCCGCCCGCCTAAATCGCTTCGGGCTTCGCCCTTCGCTCCGAGATTGTGCGGCCTGGTGGCCGCTAGAACCACTGCGAGATGTCGTCCCAATTCAGGAAGATCACCACCCCGAGCACAAGCCCGACCAGGACGAGGGCGGCGAGCACGAACAGGGAGAGCATCCCGGCCACCAGCTTCTCCCAGGCGCGACCGTAGGCGCCGAGCGCGGGGGTGAGGATGAGCGCGACGAACGCGGCCACGGAGAGCAGACCCGCGCCGAAGAAGAGGTAGTACTCAGTGCCCAGCGCCAGCACCGGCGCCAGGACGGAGCTGGTCAGCCCGTTCATGACGCGGGGCATTGTCGCGAATGTGGGCGATCACCACCACGACGGCTGCGACCGCAGCGAAACACGAGAGGCCGAGCGCCCATCCGGCGGAGACGTCGCTGAGCCAGTGGGCCCGCAGATAGACCCGCGTCAGGCCGATCACGATCATCAGCGCGATGCCCGCGGCGATCACCAGGGTCCGCCTCGCGAGTCCGGGGACCAGCCTGAGGGCGAAGGTCACCGCCAGCCAGGTGTAGAGGGTCGCCTGGGCGGCATGACCGCTGGGGAACGACGACCCGTCGATGCCGACGAGCGGATCCGGCGGCCGCGGGCGGTCGGTCAGCGCCTTGATCTCCGGCCCCAGCGAGACGGTGAGCGTCATGCCGATGGCGAGCACCAAGAACTCCGCCCAGCGACGCCGCATCGCGAGCACCGCCCCAGCCAGGACCGCGAGCGCGACTGTCACCCACCCCGACCCGAGCTGCGTGACCGCCTTGGCGACGTCCACGAGCCACCCGGTCTGCAGATCGCGCGAGACGTCGAGTGCCATGTCGTCCCCCGCCGTCGGACCGGGGTCGCCCGCCACCACCGTCCAGTAGGCGATCAGGACGAACAGCCCGACCGAGAGGGCGGCGAGAAGCGTGGTCAACTCGAGCCCGAGACCGCCGGGCGTCAGGCGCCGCCAGATGAAGGCGAGCTGCGGGCGGAGCCGCCGAAGGAGCGCGAGCAGGGGACGGAGCGCGCGTCGCCTCTCCATCTCGGCCGCGACCTTCCCGCGGTTCTCCGGCTTGCGCAGAAACCGCAACGCCGCCACGAGCCCCACGATCACGCCGACGACGATCGCGAAGACGAACAGGCCCCGGCCGACGATCTTGGTGACGGTGTCGAGGCTCTGCGCCGCGAAGTAGCCAACGAGGATCAGGCCGGTCGACCACAGCCCCGTTCCGAGGACGCTGAACGGTGCGAAAGCCGAGTAGCGCATCTTGCTGCTGCCGGCGATGAACGGGGCGAGCGCGCGCACCAGACCGATGAACCGGCCGATCAGGATCGTCTTGCCCCCGTGCTTGGTGAAGTAGCCGTCCACCTGGTCGAGGCGCTCGTGGCTGATCCGGAACCGTGGCCCGTGCCGCTCGAGGAACCCTCGCCCCAGCTTCGCCCCGAGCAGGAAGCTCACTGAGTCGCCGAGGAACGCGCAGAACCAGGTGACGGCGAGGATCAGCGGCAGCGAGACGTCGCCTTGCGACGCCACCGCGCCGCCCAGCATCACGGTGAACTCGCCGGGAGCGACGAGCCCGACGAACGCACCGGTTTCGAGGAACGCGAGCCCGCCGACCAGCAGGTAGGTCCAGGACCCGAGACTGCTCGAGAGGTCCTCGATCAGGTTCTCGAGGCTGAGGCCCGGGAGCTTGTCGCGGAAGACGAAGAAGAGGACGATCGCGACGACGACCGCCCCGCGGATGACCCACTTCCGGTTGGCGCGCAGCCAGCTCACGTCGTCAGGGGCGCCGTCGCGAGCGCGGCCGGAAAACGCTCGCGCAGCCGCCCGGCCGCCTCGCGAGCGTCATCTGGCGTCGGATACAGCCCGGCGGCAGTCGGGCCGGAGCCGGTCACCATCGCATGTGCCGCACCCTCCTCCTCGAGCGCCCGCAGGGCATCCTCGATCTGCGGGCGCAGCGAAATCGCCGCCGGCTGCAGGTCGTTGACGAGATGCTCCCGGTAGCGGAGCGGCGATCCCCCCTCGTCCACGGCGTCGCGAAGCTGACGCCGGATCGCCTCGAGTTCGCTCTCGCCCCTGGGCGTGCCCAACCGGTCCGCCTCCGCATAGACCTCGGCGGTGGCCAATCCCTTCTCCTGCGGAATCAGGACGATGCCGTGGTCGTCGGGCGGGGGCGCCGGTTCGATCACCTCGCCCGCGCCTGCGACCAGGCAGGGGCGCGGCTGTAGCTGGGACGGTACGTCGGCGCCGATCTCGGCGGCGATCCCGCGCAGCCCCTCGACCTCGCCGCGCGCCAGCCGCAGCACCGCCGCGGCGTCGGCGCTGCCGCCCCCCAGCCCGGCGGCGACCGGGACCCGCTTCGTGACCTCGATCCGCAGCGGCGGGCTGCGCCATCCCCGCTCGCGAAGAGCCGCGAGGGCAGTCGCGGTCAGGTCCGGGGCGTCGATCCCATCGCAGATCACCTCGTCCCGCTCCGCCTCCCTCACCCGCAGCTCGTCCGCAAGCTCCAGCGGCTCGAACAGCGAGCGGATCTCGTGCAGCCCGTCGGCCCGGCGCGGCCCGACGTACAGGCAGAGGTTGAGCTTTGCCGGGGCCAGCATCGTCCCCGGCAGCTCGACGACGTTCACGCTCCCCCGCCGTCGCGCGCCAGCGCCTCGGCAAAGCGCTCGAACTCCTCGGGCGAGAGGGTCTCGGCCCTGGCGTCCTGCGGCTTGCCGATCTCCTCGAGCGCCGCTCGCGCCGGCTCCAGGCTGCCCGCCCGCGAGAGCTCGAGCGACCGCGCCAGCGACTTGCGGCGGTGCGCGAAGGCGAGCCGGACAAGCGCGGCCAAGTTCTCCGATGCCCCCGGCCCCTTCCTGCGCAGCCGGAGCAGCGCGGAGCCCACCCGTGGGCGCGGCACGAAGACGGCCGGATCGACGGAGCGCAGCATCGTCACCTCGCAGGCGAGCTGTACGAGTACCGTCGCCGAGCCGTACTCCTTCGTCCCCGGCTCGGCGGTGAGCCGGTCCGCGATCTCCCGCTGGATCATCACGACGCAGAGCTCGATCGAGGGCAGCTCGGCGATCGTCCGCAGCAGGAGCGGCGTCGCGATCGAGTACGGCAGGTTGGCGACTAGCTTGTTCGGCTTCGGCGTCAGGTCCCTGAGAATCACCTTCATGGCATCGCCCCAGACGATCGAGACGTTTCCCGCCTCGTGCGCGAGTGGCCGCAGGTGCTCGCGGAGGCGCTGGTCGAGCTCGATCAGGTGCAGCCGCTCCACAGCCGGGGCGAGCCGCTCCGTGAGCGCGCCGCCGCCTCCTCCCACCTCGAGCACCACGTCGGACGGCGCGAGCTCCGCGTCGCGGACGATCACGTCGAGCAGGTTGGGATCGGCGAGGAAGTTCTGGCCGAGGCGGCGCGGTGAGCCGGCCGGCGGCCTGGAGCCGCCGCTCACCACCCGAAGACTCTCGCTGCGTTTGCCTCCACGGTGCGCTCGAGATCACCGTACGGGACGCCGCGGACCTCGGCGAGGCGCTCGGCCGTCATGACGACGTAGGCCGGCTGGTTGGGCTTGCCGCGCACGGGTTGCGGCGCGAGGAAGGGTGCGTCGGTCTCGACCAGCAGCCGCTCCTCCGGCACCAGCGCCGCGGCCTCCCGGATCGGATCCGCCTTCGGATAGGTGAGGTTGCCGGCGAACGAGCAGTACCAGCCGAGCTCAGCGGCGCGCCCGGCCCAGCGCGGTCCCGCCGAGAAGCAGTGCAGGATGACCTCGACGCCTTCGGCCTCCTCCGCGAGCGTCCGAAATGCCTCGGAGACCGCCTCCTCCGAGCCGTCGCGGTCGCGGAGGTGGATCACCAGAGCCTTGCCCGTGCGCCGTGCGATCTCGATCTGCGCGGCGAAAGCGCGGCGCTGCTCGTCGGGGTCGGAGCGGTCGCGGTAGAAGTCGAGTCCGGTCTCGCCGACCGCCACGACGCCGGGCTGGCCACAGAGCTCCTCGATCGCCTCGGCCGCGCCCTCGTCGAAGCCAACGGCGCTGTTGGGATGACGCCCGACCGAAGCGAACACGCCCTCGTCGGACTGGGCCGAGGCGACGGCTTCCGGATTCGTGTCCTCCCCCAGCCCCACTGTGAGGATCCGCCGTACGCCCGCATCGCGCGCGGCGCCGACGAGCTCACCCTCGGACGGCTCGCAGAGAGCGAGATGCGCGTGGGTATCGACCATTCGGCGAGTCTATGGGCGGCATCGCCATTCGCCCCAGCCGTGGCGTCGGGCGGCCGCTAACCGCTGCCGAGGATGAAGGGGAGATACCCGGACAGGTTGGTGTGGAGCGAGGGGAAGCCCTTGAGCCCGCAGATCACGAAGAAGAACGGGTTGGGCTTGCGCGGACCGGAGCTCGCCTCCGCGATCCCGACCAACCGCGGTCCCGACGGCGTCCTCGCGACCAACGGGCCGCCGCTGTCGCCGGAGCAGATCGTCTTCTTCACCTTGCGCTTCCGCCAGCGGTGGTGAATCTGCCGCAGCACGGCCCCCGCCCGGCCGCCCGAGTCGCAGATCGCCCAGCCGGGAAGCGCACAGCGGCGGACGCGCACCTCGGCGGCGGTCAGCAACCCGATCTTCTGCCTGCCGAGTATCGGGTTGCGATTTCCGAACCCTGCGACGGCAAGTGGCGCCCCCGCCTGGCTGTAGGTGGCGTCCTCCGCGGGCGTCGCCAGCTGGATCGGCGTGGCAGTGGTCGGGGTGCCGAGGGTGAGGACTGCGACGTCGTTCTCGAAGCCGTGGGAGAAACCGGGAGCGATCGCCGCGGAGGAGACGCCGGACACCTCACCGCCGCCGAAGGCCGAGGTCGAGTTGGTCCGCACGACGAGGGAGGGCAGGCTGATCGCGCAGTGGGCGGCGGTCAGCACCTTCGTCGGCGCGATCACCACACCAGTGCAGAGTGTGTGCGGGGTGGCCAGCGAAGCGGCGAAACCCCACTCGCTCAGGCTCGCCACCCTGCCGCCGATCACGCTTGCGTGCGCTCGCGGTGCCTTCGCTGTTGCGGGCGCAGCCGTCGCCGCGAGCACTGCCATGCTCAACGACAGCACCACTCCGGCTCTCGCGAGGCGAGTACGCATCACGCCGGGCATCGACATCCGGTATCCAGCGCTTGACTGTCTCCTCAGCGCTTCAGCCTGAAGCTGTGCGAGATCGTGTCGGGAGCGCCGGTCGCCGCGTCAGTCGCGCTCACCCTGCTCACGACCCTGAACTTCGAGGCGTTCGCCTTGATGAAGGCGACGGCGCGCTTCGAGAACTTGAAGAAGTGGGTGAGGACGAGCCCCGGCGCGACATCCGTCGCCGTCTCGACGTCCGACAGCCTGGCGCCGGGTCCCTTGATCAGGAGGCTCGAAGTCAGCGAGCACTGCACCGAGCAGACGAACGAGACCTCGATCCGGCGCCGGATCTTGATCTTGCCGGTGGTGACGTAGTTGACGACCGCACCCGATTTGGTCGCGATCGGGCCATCCGCTGCCGAAACGGCAGGCGCGCGCAGACCGCCACTCGCTCCCGAGACCGGCACCCACACGGCCAGCGCGGCGGCGAATACCGCGACGACGATGCCGATGCGAAGCCTCCCGCTCATCCCTGACCTCCCTTTAGCGTCATCCTTGGCTGGGAGGCCACAGTACCACGGGGTGTCAAGCCCGCTCGGGGGCCAGTTTCGGGAAGAGCGGCGCGAGTTCGCCGAGCGACTGGCCCCCACGGCGAGAGCCGAATTCGGCCAGCTCCCGGTCCGTCTCGGAGAGCGCCTCGAGCAGGCGTCCGGTGGTCTCCGGCATGTACGCATGGAGCAGCAGCGTCGTCACCCGCAGGCCCTCGGCGAGGCCGTAGAGGACCGAATCGAGTTGCGCGCACCTCATCGCGCGCTCGGGATGATCGGGCCCAGGCTCCTGCTTGGCGAGCTCCCACGGCCTGGTTTCCTCGACGTATTGATTGAGCCGCCGGATCAGCTTCCAGATCTCCTCCAGGGCCTGGGTCAGCTCCGCGTCGTCGAGCTTTGAGCGGATGCGGTCAGGCGCCCCCTCGAAGTCGCCGGCAAGCTCCGGCTCGGCCTCGGCGTCCGGGACGGTCCCATCGCGGTAGCGACCGATCATCGAGAGCACTCGATTGGCGAGGTTGCCGTACTGATCCGCGAGCTCGCTCTCGTAGCGCGACTCGAAGCCGGCCGGCGAGATCTGGCCGTCCTGGCCGAAGGAGACCTCGCGGAAGCAGTAGAAGCGCAGCGCGTCGGCGCCGAACTTGTCGATCACCTCGTCCGGATCCAGAACGTTGCCGAGCGACTTCGACATCTTGTGGCCCTCCATCAGCAGATAGCCGTGGATGAACATCCGCTCCGGCACCTCGATCCCGGCAGCCATCAGGAAAGCGGGCCAGTAGACGGCGTGAAACTTGAGGATGTCCTTGGCGAGGATGTGAAAAGGCGGCCAGAAGGCCTCCGTCACGTCCTCGTCGGCCCCGTAGCCGAGCGCCGTGTAGTAGTTGAGCAGCGCGTCGAACCAGACGTAGATCACCTGGTCGGTGTCCCATGGCACCGGCACCCCCCACTTCAGGGTCGGGCGTGAGAGCGAGACGTCCTGGAGGCCCTGCTTGATGAACGCGAGGGCCTCGTTCTTCCGGAACTCCGGGATGACGAAGCCGGGCCGCTCCTCATAGAGCTTCTCGAGGTCGCCCTGGAACTTCGACAGCGCGAAGAACCAGTTCCTCTGGCTCTCCCTGGTTAGGGGGATCTGATGGATCGGGCAGGTATTGTCGGGCCCGAGCTCGGACTCCGTCTTGAAGTCGGCGCAGCGAGGGCAGTACCAGCCCTCGTACATCCCCTCGTAGACGTGCCCGTTGTCATAGACGCGCTGGACGATCTCCTGCACCCGATTCATGTGCCCCTCGTCTGTGGTGCGGATGAAGAAGTCGTTGGAGGCGTTGATCTTGGCCGCCATCTCCTTGAAGCGGGGCGCGAGGCGGTCGCCCAGCTCTCGCGGAGTGACGCCCTCGGCCTCCGCCTGCTGCGCGACGGGCTCCCCGTGCTCGTCGGTTCCGGTCAGGAAGAAGACCTGATCGCCGCGCTGGCGGTGGTGTCGGGCCAGGATGTCGGCGGCGATCGTCGAGTAGGCGTGCCCCAGATGGGGCTCGCCGTTGACGTAGTAGATCGGCGTGGTGACATAGAAGCTCACGGGCGCCTGAGCATCGCATACGGCGCGCGGGCGCAAACGAAGGCGGCCGGCGGGTTCACCGCCGGCCGCCCGTGAGCCGAAGCCTGCTCGTCAGGCGAGGCTTACGCCTTGCCCTTCTCGCAGTTCCTCAGGACGTCTCGGCCAGGGCCGCCGACGCACTTGTCGACGCCCGGGCCTCCGTTGAGGAAGTCCCTGCCCTTGCCGCCCTTGAGCTTGTCGTTGCCCTTGCCGCCCTTGAGCTTGTCCTTCCCCTTACCGCCCTTCAACTTGTCCTTGCCGCTGCCGCCCTTCAGCTTGTCCTTGCCGCTGAGGCCGATCAACGTGTCCTTGCCGCCAGCTCCAACCTCCTTGTCCGCACCGGATCCACCCTCGACGACGTCCCGCCCGCCGGCGCCGACGAGGCTGCCGCCGCCGTCACCGCCGCAGATGAGATCGTTGCCCGTGCCGGCATTCACCTGGTCGAAGCCGGTGAAGGCGACGATCGAGTCGGGACCGGTCGTGCCGGCGAGAGTGTCATTGCCGAGCGTGCCGACAATGCCGGCCCGCACGCCGCGGCAGACGTAGATCGACTCCCAGTCCGGCTGAGTGTCAGGACCCGGGCCCGTATCAGTCGTCAGGTTGACCGGGCTCGAGCCGTCCGGGTTGATGAGCCAGACGTCCTGGGTCGGACCGCCGGTGCCCGAGGTGATCGCGATTCGGGTGCCGTCGGGCGACCAGCCCGGATGCACATTGTTGTTTCCACTCAACGCGCCCGTGATGACGCTGCCGGCGCCTCCAGTGGAGGGCGCGACCGCAGTGTCGCAGCGCGCCGTGCCGCAACGGACGAACGCGAGCTGCTTGCCATCTGGCGAGTAGTACGCGGCGAAATCGTCCTCGCCCCCCGCGGTGTTCGGCTGGGTCAGCTGGCCCTTGCCGCCGCCGTCGGCGTTCATCGACCAGATCGCGCAGTCCGGGTCGCACCGGGTGAACGCGATCTTCATGCCGTCAGGCGAGTAGTTCGGCTGGGAGTCCCAGTCAGTGGGGTGGTCCGTCGTCAAGTTGACGCGACCGCTCCCGTCCGCGTTCATTACGAAGGTGTCGCCTCCGCCCACGCTCTCGTCGGTGTAGGCGATCTTCTTGCCGTCCGGCGACCATGTCGGCAGCTCCTGCGTGCCGGTAACCCCGGGCGTCAGGTCGACTGGGCTCGACCCGTCGGCGTTCATCACCCAGATGTCCCCGTCGCCGCTGCGGTCGCTGGCGAACACGATCCTCTTGCCGTCCGGCGAGAAGGCAGGGTTGTAGTCCGCCGACGTGTTGGTGCCAGGCGTCAGGTTCGTCTTGCCCGACCCGTCCTGGTTCATGACCCAGACGTCCGAGCTATGGGCGAAGACGATCTTGCCGTTCGTTCCGGTAGGGAACGCTGCATTCGCCTGGCCCGCCATCAGCAGCGTGCCGGCGAGTGCCGCGGCCCC
>DATFPJ010000157.1:0-4259 GCA_035264865.1 Solirubrobacterales bacterium | reverse complement strand
CCGTTCGCGCCGGAGGTGAACCACTTGTGTCCGTTGATCACCCATTCGCCGTCGATGAGCTCGGCGCGGGTCTGAAGCGTGGTCGGGTCGGACCCTGAGACCTCGGGCTCGGTCATCGAGAAGCAGCTGCGGATCTCACCGTCGAGCAGCGGAGCCAGGAAACGCTCCTTCTGCTCGTCGGTCCCGTGATCGACGAGGATCTCCATGTTGCCCGTGTCGGGGGCCGCGCAGTTGAACGCCATCGGCGCCACGACGGGGCTGCGGCCCATCTGCTCGCAGAGGATCCCGTACTCCCAGTTGCTGAGGCCTGCCCCGTAATCGCCATCGGGGAGGAAGAGGTTCCAGAGGCCCTGCTCCTTGGCCCGGCTGCGGATCTCGACGACGATCTCCGGATAGGGGACGCCTGGCTTGACCTCGTCGTCGATCGCGCGGATCGCCTCGGCCTCCACCGGATAGACGTGCTCCTCCATAAACGCCTCGATGCGCTCCCGGAGGGACTCGACCTCGGGCGAGGGCTTGAAGTCCACGGCTGAAACTTACTCTGCGCCGCCGGGACCGGCGGTTATGCCCCGGTAGCGGGCGTAGAGCTCCCCCTCCGACTCCAGGAGCCAGGCGAGCTCGACGTCATCTACGTCGGGCAGCGCTCCCTCGAGCACTCGCGGACCCTCGCCGCCGGCGATCTTCGGGGCGATCGTGAGGAAGAGCTCGTCGGCCAGGCCGGTTTCGCGCAGCCGTCCGTGCAGCGTCGGGCCCCCCTCGCAAAGGACCGACCGGATGCCGCGCGTGGTGCGCAGCCATTGGAGGGCGCGGTCGAGGTCCACGCCGCCCGGGTGGCACACGACCTTCACCGGCGTCTCGGTCTCGGGCGGCTCCTCCTCGGAGGCCGTGAAGACGACCACGCGGCCGCCGCCGTCGGTGAACAGCGTCGCGTCCCAGGGCAACTCGAACCGGTTCGAGACGATCACCGCGAGCGGATCGTGGGCCAGCCCGGTGCGCTCGCGATAGGCGCGCAACTGCGGGTCGGAGACCATGCGCCCGTAGCGCTCCGCGCGCATCGTGCCCGCGCCGATCATCACGGCGTCGACGCGCGTGCGCAGCCGCTGCAGCATCTCGGTGTCGGTCTCGCTTCCGATCGGCCCCGAGCGGCCGTTGATCGCGGCCCTCCCGTCGAGAGTGGTGGCGAAATTGAGCAGCAAGTAGGGCCGCCCGGGAGGGGGCAGGTCCTTGAAGTCGAGCTGAGCGAGCTGCTCGGCGACGGTCGTCTCAGCGTCGTCGGGGAGCAGGCGGCGAACTGGATGTGTCTCGCCGGGTATCCGCGATGGAGCGAGCTGTGTCTCCTCGGTCATTCGTCGCTCTCGATCTCGGAGATGTGCTCGACGTTGGCGGCGTCGTCCGCCTCGGCGCTGGCCGCCCCGCCGAACCAGGCATCCAGGATCTCGGACAGCTCGGCCTCGGAGGTCGCGCGCAAGCTGATCGCGAGCGCGTTGGCGTCGTTCCACTTTCGGGCCCCGTCCGCCGTCTGCGCGTCCAGGCAAAGCGCGGCGCGTACGCCGTCCACCTTGTTGGCCGCGATCGAGGCCCCGGTGCCGGTCCAGCAGCAGACGATCGCCTGCTCGGCGCGCCCCTCCGCGACGTCCCGCGCCGCCGCCTCGCTCGCCCAGGCCCAGTCGTCTCGCTCACCGTCGGCGAGCGCGCCGTGCGGAATCGAGTCGTGCCCGCGCCGGCGGAGCTCGTCGAGCACCGCTTCGGCGACGCCGACCCGTTCGTCAGCGGCGACGGCAATCCTCATGACAGCTCAGTATTGCTTCCAGCCGGCGAACTCGCGGCCGGCGAACTCCTGCAGCCCCGCGACGTCCTCGCTGAACTGGGCCACCAGGTTCTCGCGGATCGAGTCGGGGAGCTCCGGCTTCGGGGCAGACGGAGCATCCGGGTCGTGCACGACCTTCTCGACCATCCAGCGCAGCCGCTCGGGGAAGCGGTCGAAGTTGCGATCGAAGGAGCGGAAGCCAGGCAGCTTGATCAGCTTTTCCATGAACTGGTAGCGCTCGGACTCCTTGGCCGTTGACTTCTCCCACTCGCGCGAGAACTGCTCGGAGTAGAAGTCCTCGTCCACCGCGGCGAAGCGGAATGCCCGGCGCATCGTCCCCTCGCGGTCCGACTGCAGCTCCTCCTGGGTGAAGATCTCGATCTGCGAGCGGTCGAAGTGCTCGAGGTAGGGCTGGAGCTGCATCCAGTACCGCGAGCGGGTGACGTAGGTCTGGTCCGGGAGCGCCAGCGCCTCCTCCATCGGGCGCCGCTCGTAGCCGGCCCCGACCGCATGTCGCCAGTGGGAGAGGATCCGCGAGATCGGGTCGCGGGCCATGTAGATCAGCTTCGCGTCGGGGATGTGCTGGCGGATCCGCTCCGGCACGCCCTGGAAGTAGGGGAGGTTCGTGTAGTGGGGCGAGGACTCACCCCGGACCTCGAAGCGGCCGTCGAACCGCCCCCGGTACCAGTCGAGGCCCAGGTCCCAGTTGAGCTCCTCGACGAAGAAGTTGAGCTCCTTCGGCTTCGACATGTTGATCTCGGGGTGCAGCCCGAGGTAGTGGTGGATGCTCGTCGTGCCGCACTTGAGCCCGCCGATGATGATCAGGTTGGGCAGCGCGGCGTGCTTGCGGCGCCGCCTGGGCACGCGGCCGCCCCGCTTGCGGTCGGCGGCGAAGCGCTCCCGAGCCCGTGCGCACATCGCCTCATCGGCGGGGTCATGCGTCGGGGGAGGCATGGCTGGAGATTCCACGGCAGCCAAGAGGGCGGGCAGTGTAGCGGCGACCAGCGTGGCGAAGCAGCATATGCTCGCGCCGAATGGACGTCTTCAGGACTCCCGACGAGCGTTTCGATGGGCTGCCGGGCTACGAGTTCGAACCGCACTACGCCGAGGTCGATGGGCTCCGGCTGCACTACGTCGACCAGAAGCCTAAAACGGGTGGCTCCTCGCCTTCGGCTGCGGAGCCCCCTCGCACAACGATCGTGTGCTTCCACGGCGAGCCGACCTGGGCCTACCTCTACCGCAAGATGCTCGGCCCGCTCGTCGAGGGGGGCCATCGCGTCGTCTGCCCGGACTACGCGGGGTTCGGGCGGTCCGACAAGCCGACCGATCGCGGCTGGTACAGCTACGACCGGCACACCGAGCTCGTCACCAGGCTCCTTGACGACCTCGATTTGACGGACGCGGTCGCGGTCGTCCAGGACTGGGGAGGTCCGATCGGGCTGCGCTGGGCGGTTGAGAATGCGAACCGGGTCGGGGGGCTGGTGATCCTCAACACGGGGCTCTTCACCGGCCGCGTGTCGAAGGGGTTCCTCGCCTGGCGCGACTTCGCCGAGAAGAACCCGGACCTGCCCGTCGGCTTCGTGATCCAGGGCGCGACCACCACCGAGCTGCCCGACGAGGTGGTCGCGGCGTACGACGCGCCATTCCCGACGCCGGAGTCGAAGGCCGGCGCCGCTCAGTTCCCGCTGCTGGTGCCGACTGAGGACGACGCTCCCGGCGCAGCCGAGATGCGCGAGGTCGCGGACGCGCTCGGCCGCTGGGAGAAGCCGGCGCTGGTCGCCTTCTCCGACGGCGATCCGGTATTTCCCTTCCCGAAGGCGGGGGACCGGTATGTGGATCTGATCCCGTCCGTGTCCGACCAGGTGAAGATCGAGGGAGCGGCTCACTTCCTGCAGGAGGATCGCGGCGAGCGGATCGCCGAGGAGATCCTCCGGTTCCTGGCTTGAAGCCGGACCGGTTCGCCGGGGAGGTCGGACGGCTGCCCTGGCGGGGCCGAGCGAGCCAGCGCCCGGCCCTTCCGGTCCCTCCCGACCCGATGCCGCTGCTGCTCGGGAGAAGGCTTCGCAAGCGCTGGCGCTGGGTCGGGGCGTTCGCCGAGAACCTGATCGTGTTCGCTGCCGCGGTCGAGGTCGGCCCTGCCTCGATGACCTTCTGGGGTATCTGGGACCGCGAGCGCAGGCGCCTCTGGGAGGGAACCCGGCGAGGCTTCCCCGGCCGCCGCCCGGAGGTCGTCATGTCCGGTCGGAGCGCGCGCGTCCACGCCCGCAGCATCGAGCTCGACCTCGAGCTCGACGAGGGCAACCCGATCGAGTGCATGTGCCCGAACGGCGAGGGCGGATACACCTGGACGCGCAAGGCCGCGGGGATGCCCGCCAGGGGAGAGGTGAGGATCGGCAGGCGCACGAGCGCTTTCCAGGGCCTCGGCGTCGAGGACGATTCCGCCGGCTATCAC
>DATFPJ010000156.1:0-11622 GCA_035264865.1 Solirubrobacterales bacterium | reverse complement strand
CGTCGATTGCGAGAGATGTCTCGTCCGAGTGCTCGGCGTCGTCACCGAGCGGATCGAAGTCGGTCGCCTCAGCAATGCGGAGGGCGCTGCCCTTGCCGGTGCCGTCGGAGCCGCCGTCGCCGCCGAGGTCCAGGTGCTCGGCCCCGTAGATCACGGCCGCCGCGATCAGCGCGAGGCCCGCGATGGTCAGTGCGATGCCGAGCCCGGAGACCCGCCGGCCTCGCCTCAGCTTCCGCTGTGACTTGGGGACGGAATCGAGCACGCTCGTCGCCTCGCCGGTCGTGCCGCCGTGCCGGGCCGCCTCCACCTCGAGCGTCTGCTCGAGGTCGCGGACCATCTCCGCCACGGTGCCGTAGCGGTCGCGCGGGTCCTTCGTCGTGGCCCGGTCGACCACCGCCGCCACGGCCGCCGAGACCTCGGGCCGCTTGGCGCGCACGTCGGGCATCGGCTGGTTGACATGCTTCATCGCGACGCCGACCTGGGTCTCGGCCATGAAGGGGACCTCACCGGTCAGCATCTCGTAGAGGACGACGCCGAGCGAGTAGACGTCCGAGCGCTCGTCGACCTCCTCGCCCATGGCCTGCTCCGGGGAGACGTAGTCGGTCGTCCCCACCACGCGGCCGGTCGCCGTGAGGCCCTTCGACTCGAGCGAGCGGGCGATGCCGAAGTCGGTCACCTTGGCCCGGCCGTCGGGGTCGATCAGGACGTTCTGCGGCTTGACGTCGCGGTGGACGAGCTTGCGCGCGTGGGCGGCGGTCAGGCCGCGGCCGATCTCGATCGCGTAGGCGACGGCTTCGTCGACCGGGAGAGGGCGGTCGTCCTGGATCCGCCGCTTCAGCGTGCGGCCCTCTATGTACTCGAAGACGATGTAGGGACGGCCGTCGTCCTCGCCAGCGTCGATCACCCCGACCAGGTTCGGATGCGAGAGCCGCGCCGCCGCCCGAGCCTCGCGGCGAAAGCGCTCGAGCTGGTCCTCCTCCTCGGAGATCTCGCGATGCAGCAGCTTGATCGCCACGGAGCGGTCGAGGACCTCGTCTGTCGCGAGGTAGACGGTGGACATGCCGCCCGAGCCCAGCTTCGACTCCAGCCGGTAACGACCCGAGAGGACGGTGGAGCTCAAGCGTTCCAACTGATTGGCCTTTGCATCGCGGTGTATTTTCGCCGTCGGGTGCCCAACTCGCTGCCAGGCTGCAACCGGACGAACCGGCAGCTGCACCCGGACGAATGATGACCGTCGAGGTCCGCTTCTACTCCGATCCCGCCTGCCCCTGGTCGTGGGCTGCCGAGCCCGCGCTCAGGCGGCTGATGTGGGAGTTCGACGGCGAGCTCGAGTTCGCCTGGGTGATGGGCGGCCTCGCCCGACGCTACGGCAGCGATTACCGCGACGAGCAGTCCGGGGTCGGCAGGGGGCCGGACTGCTTCGCCGACCTGATCTCGCACTGGCTCGACGTGGCCGCCGAGGGGCTGATGCCGACGGATCCCCGGATCTGGAAGGAGAGCCCGCTGAGCTCGACCTACCCCGCCTGCCAGGCCGTCAAGGCGGCAGCCGAGCAGGGTTGGGAGCTCGCCTACCGCTATCTCCGCCGGCTGCGCGAGGGGATCATGTGCGAGCGCCGTAAGCTGGATCACCCGGAGGCGCTGCTGGCGGCGGCTCGCGGCACGCATCTCGACCGCGCCCGCTTCGAGATCGACCTGTTCTCGGAGGCGATCACCGAGGCCTTCGGCGCCGACCTCGACGAGGTCCGCGACCCGCCGCAGGAGGCCCGCGATTCGGGTGCCGTCACCGTCACAGAGGGCAGGGAGCGGATCAGCTTCCCGTCCGTTCTCTTCATCGGGAACGACGGCTCGCGCCGCGGCGTCTGGGGCGACGCCCGCTCACATCCCTCTCTGCGTGACGCGGCGCTCGCCGCCGGCGCGAGGCAGGTCAACGACGGCCCTCTGGAGCCGCTCGAGGCGATCCAGCGATTCGGACGCTGCGCCACGCGCGAGCTCGAGCTCTTCGCGGAGAGGCCGCTGCCCGTGCTCGAGGCCGAGCTCTGGAGCCTCGCGCGGGACTGGAAGCTGAAGCCGGTCCGAGCGCTCACCGGAACGCTCTGGGAGGCAGCGTAGGCCGACTACTCTCCTTTGGTCCATGACGCAACGAGCGCGTAGACGGCGCCGGCGACTTCGGGACTCGGGCAGGAAGAAGCTTCTCTTGGCCCTCGGGCTGCCTCTCGCGCTGGTCGGAGTCGGCACGATCGCCGGTGCCGTGTGGGTGATCAACGTCTACGAGTCGGCGCCCTCGCTCGCCTCTCTGAGGCCGATCACGAAGGGGGCGGTCTCGAAGATCTACGCCGCGGATGGCTCCCTGATCGGGGTGATCCACTCCGACAAGATCCGGCAGCCCGTCGGGAGCGCGCAGATCCCTCAGGACATGAAGGACGCGACCGTCGCCATCGAGGACAAGAGGTTCTACAGCCACGGAGGCATCGACCCCTCGGCGATCATCCGCGCCGGCTGGGAGGACCTGGTGGCGGGAGGCAAGCCGCAGCAGGGCGGCTCGACGATCACTCAGCAGCTCGTCCGCAACCTCTACATCCAGGATCCCGAGGACACCTTGAAGCGGAAGATCATCGAGGCGCACCTCGCCAACGACGAAGAGGACCGGCACTCGAAGGACTGGATCCTGACGAGGTACCTCAACACGGCCCCCTACGGGACCAACGAGGGAGCCACCGCGATCGGCGTGGAAGCGGCGGCCGAGACCTACTACTCGAAGCACGCAAGAGATCTGACGTTGCCCGAGGCGGCGATGATCGCCGGGCTTCCGCAGGCGCCCTCCCAGTACAACCCGTTCCTCAACCCGAGGGCGGCGCTCGCCCGGCGCAACGAGGTACTGCAGGCGATGAGGCAGCAGGGCGACATCGCCGCCGCGGAGTATGCGGACGCCGCCGACCAGGATCTGGGCCTCGACCCGGGGCACAAGTACAACCGCATCAACGAGCCCTACATCTTCGACCTGGTCAAGCAGGAGCTGCAGGACCGCTACGGGGTGAACACCGTCCAAAACGGCGGCCTCAAGGTCCATACGACGATCCAGCCCGAGCTCCAGGAGGCCGCACAGAACGCGGTCGACTCCTGCTCCGTCTGCTACCCGGGCGGCCCGGCCTCGGCGCTGGCCTCCGTGGACCCCTCGAACGCCAAGATCGTCGCGCTGGCCTCGACCCAGCGTTACTCGGAGAACAGCCAGTTCAACTTCGCCGCCCACGCCCAACGCCAGCCCGGCTCCTCGTTCAAGGTCTACGACCTGACCACGGCGATCAAGCAGGGCGTCGACCCCGACTCCACGTACTACGACGGCTCGTCCCCGAAGACGCTGGAGATTCCGGGCGGGTCGAGCTGGACGGTCAACAACGCCGAGGAGGGCGGCGGCACGATGGCGCTGACTCAGGCGACCTGGGACTCGGTCAACGTGGTCTTCGCCCAGCTCGGCCTCGACGTCGGTCCAGCCAACATCGCCAAGACCGCATATGCGATGGGGATCACCTCCCCGCTCGGGATCAAGGGCGCGCGAGACATCCCCTGCAAGGTCGGCCCGCACTGCTTCATCCCACCGGCCGACGCCATCGGCGGGCTCAGCGTCGGAGTGACCCCGCTCGAGCAGGCCGACGCCTACGCCACCCTCGCCAACGGCGGCGTCCACCACGACGCCACCGCCATCGACCGGGTCGAGTTCCCGAGCGGAAAGGTGGACGAGCCGAGCGCGGACGAGGGGAAACGGGTGTTGACCCCTGGGGAGGCCTACGAGGTGACGAAGGTGCTCGAGGGAGTGATCACCAGCGGTACCGGCGCGGGGTACACGTACATGGGCTGCCAGGCGGAGGCCGGCAAGACCGGCACCAGCGAGGATCTCTCCGACGCCTGGTTCGTCGGCTACACCCCGCTCTACTCGACCGCCGTCTGGACCGGGCACCCGCTCTCGCGCGAGTCCACGGGCTTCGGCGGCCCCACCTCCGGGCCGATCTGGCGCTCGTTCATGGAGTCCGCGCAGGGCGGCAACTGCCCCGACTTCGAGGTTCCCTCGAGCATGGCCGACCTGTCGCCGTTCCACGGGAAGCACACGGCGTCCGGGTCATACGGCTCGAGCTACGACAGCTCGTCCTCCACCTACGGGACGACGACCTATCCATGACCGGCCGCCACGGCCGGAAGGCTCAGCTCTTCCGGACGACCTGAGGACCGCTGCGGACAGCGCGGCCGATCACCTTGGCGGCGCCGTAGTGCGTTCGCAGGCTGCGCAGGGCGCCCTCGGCACTGTCGGCCGCGACGACGACGCAGAACCCGCAGCCCATGTTGAAGACCTCATCCATTTCCGCGTCGGGGACCTCCGCCAGCTCCTGGATCAGGCTGAAGATCGGTGGCACCGGCAGCGGATCGTCGATCTCGTAGCCGATATCGGCCTCGAGCCGCAGCAGGTTGCCCAGGCCGCCCGAGGTGATGTGGGCCAGGCCGCGGACCTCCATGTCGGACCGCAGGAGCTCGAGGACCGGCTTGACGTAGATCTCGGTCGGCTCGAGCAACACCTCGCCGAGCGGGCGGCCGAGGCGCTCGTCGTCCATCGGGATTCCCTCGAGGGCCGAGCGCGCCAGGGTGTAGCCGTTGGAGTGAAGGCCGGAGGAGGGCAGGCCGATCACGGCGTCGCCGGGCTCGATCGCCGACCCGGTAACCAGCGAGTCGAGGCCGACCACGCCTAAGCAGGCGCCGGCCAGGTCGAGGCCGTTGATCAGCTCGCCGAGCTGCGCCAGCTCCCCCCCGACGATCTCGATCCCCGCGAGCTCGGCGCCCTGCGCCAGCCCGACCCCGATGGCGCCGGCGACCTCTGCGTCCGCTCGGTCGACGGCGAGGTAGTCGACCATCGCCAGCGGCTCGGCTCCGACGCAGACGACGTCGTTGACGTTCATCGCGATGCAGTCGATCCCGACGGTGTCCCAGCGGCCGAGCTGCTCCGCGACCACGAGCTTGGTGCCGACGCCGTCCGTGCTGAGTGCGATCCCGGTGCGCTCGTCGAGCCGGATGACGTTGGCGTAGTGGCCGCTCGCGAGCACCTGGCGGCTCTCGGCGGGCGCGCCGGCGCCGAGCGACGAGACGAGCGCGGCGACGGCCGCGTCCGCGTCGCCCTGACTGACCCCGGCCTTGGCGTAGGCGTCCTCCGTCAAGCGGGGATGCTCTCCCTCTTCGGCTCGGTCGGATAGTCCGCGGGACGCCCGTTGCCGGAGATGAAGCCGCCGTTGCGGGACCGTCGCCGGAGGCGGGACAGCACGACTCCGGCGAGGCCGGCGCGATAGGCGGCGTAGGGCCAGAGGGCGCTGTCGCGCTCGACCACGCGGATGAGCGCCTGCGAGCCCAGCGTCGAGGCGAAGGAGGTGGCTGTCCCTGCGAGGAACGCGGTCCGCTCGCCGCGGGTGGTCCCGCGTCGTCGCAGGCGGGCCGCCTTGAGTGCCGTCGCGCCGACGATCACGGGCAGCGCCACCGTCCGGGAGAGCATGTTGGCGTGCTGGCGCGTGAAGCCCCGCCAGCGCGCGGCGGTGAGAGTCGCGCCGTTCCTGGAGATCCCCGGGGCGAGGGCGGCAGCCTGCGCGAGCCCCAGCGCCAGGCCGTCCATGGCGCCGGCGTCTCCGCGGTCCCGCACCTGCGGGCGCCGGTCCGCGATCACCATCGCCGCCGCCCCGGCGAGCAGGCCGAGCGCGGTGGGGACGGGGCCGCCGAGACGGCGCTCGATCGGCTTCTCGAGTGCGACCCCGAGCAGCGCGGTCGGCAGGAAGGAGAGGGCGAGCACCGCCGCTCTGCGCCCGTCGAAGCTCTGCAGCTCCTCGGCGATCACCCGCCGCTGGCCCACCAGCAGGGCCCCGGCGGCGCCGGCGTGGAGCGCCACCTCGAAGGTCTTCTGAAGCGCGGGGTCGTCCTGGCCGTCGTCCCATCCCGCGAGCCAGGGAATCAGGGTGAGATGCGCGGAGCTTGAGATGGGGAGAAGCTCGGTCGGGCCCTGGACGGCGCCGAGCGCGATCGCCCGAGACGACCGCATCAGCCCTCGGTGGCCGGCTCGACGCGCCCGCGCCGGCGCCTGACGATCGCGTAGACGATCAGCGCCACGATCGCGGCGAGCACCGCGTAGTCGAGATAGTGCAGCCGGTCCTTCCAGTCGTCCCAGCGGCTGCCCACCTCTCGGCCGAGCAGCCCGAGCGCGAACACCCAGGGGATGCATCCGGCGAAGGTCAGCCAGGTGAAGCGCCAGAACGGCATCCGCGCGACGCCGGCGGGGAGCGAGATGAACGTCCGGATGATCGGCAGCATCCGCGAGAAGAACACGGTCGCGTCTCCATGGCGGTTGAACCAGTCGTCCGCCCAGTCGAGGTAGCGACGGTTGGCGTGGAAGATGCGGTGCCGCTCGACCAGCTCGAGCCGGCCGTAATACCCGATCGCGTAGGCGATCCAGGACCCCACCACGTTCCCGAGCACGCCGGCGGCGACGATCCCGAACAGCGTCAGGGTGCCGTCGTCGACCTTGAAGCCCGCGAACAGCATCGTCGCCTCGCTCGGGATCGGGATCAGCGCGCTCTCGAGCGTCATCAGCACGAAGACGCCCGCGTACCCGGCGTCGCCGATCAGATTCGTCGCGAAGTCGACCAGCTTGTCGGTCACCGCGCCGGTCAGGAGTACGAGGCCCGTCACAGGGGCGGAATCGTAGGGAGTTGCAGGTCCGCTCGCGGGAATGCCCCTTTTTCCCTGGGCCGTGCGACGCGCACTAGACTCGCTGCTCGCGTGGAGCGGTTCAGGCACCCCGTCTACAGGCATCGCCTCACCCAGCTCGCCGCCGACGCAGTCCTCGTCGCGGCGGCCTACTACCTGGCCTTCAGGTTGCGTTTCCTCGATGCCACGGGCGGCATCCCGGACCGCTACGACCACATGCTCGCTACCTCGATCGCCTTCGTCGTCGGTGGCGAGCTGATCGTCTTCTACGCCTTCGGCCTCTACGAGAAGTGGTGGCGCTACTTCCGGCTACCGGACATGATCGCGGTGCTGCGGGCGTGCGCGGTCTCCACGGCGATCCTGGCGATCACCTTCCTGCTGTTGAAGCCGTTCGACGACCAGATCCCGCGGTCGGTGGTCGTCATGAACTTCCTGCTCATGGTCTTCCTGATCGGCGGCGCCAGGCTGCTGGTCCGGATGGTCCTGGTGGAGAGGCTGGCGCGCCGCGACGTCCGCGGCGCCCGCGAGGTGCTGGTCGTGGGAGCCGGCTCGGGCGGCCAGATGGTCGCCCGCGAGCTCCAGCTCAACCCGAACCTCGGCGCCCGGGCGATCGGCTTCCTCGATGACGACCCGCGCAAGCGCGGCATGCGCCTCCACGGGATCAACGTCCTCGGCAACACCGACGAGATCGTCGAGATCCTCGACGAGTACCACCCCGACGAGGTGATCATCGCGATCCCCTCGGCGCCCGGCGTCCTACGTGGCCGCGTGGTCACCGCCTGTCGGGAGCGCGATGTTCCGGTGCGAACGCTGCCGACGGTCTTCGAGCTGCTCCGCGGCGGCGTCCAGCTCACCCGGCAGCTGCGGGAGGTCCAGGTCGAGGACGTGCTCGGGCGCGAGCCGGTGAGGATGGAGCTCGACCGCGTCGGCGCCTACATGCAGGACAAGGTCGTCCTGGTGTCGGGGGCCGGAGGCTCGATCGGCTCGGAGCTGGTGCGCCAGATCGCCCGGGTCCGGCCGAAGCTGCTGGTGGTGCTGGACCACGCCGAGGACAACCTCTTCCGGATCGATCGCGAGATGGTCGAGGAGCGCCACTTCACGCGGATCGAATCCGTGCTTGCGGACTGCAAGGAGCCCGACCGGATGCTCGAGGTCATGCAGCGTTTCAGGCCGGCGGTCGTCTTCCACGCCGCGGCCTACAAGCACGTGCCGCTGATGGAGGCGAACCCGCTCGAGGCGATCCGCAACAACGCGATCGCGACCCGGGTTACGGCCGACACCGCGGTGGCCTCGGGATGCGAGCGCTTCGTCCTCGTCTCAACCGACAAGGCGGTCAATCCGCGAACCGTGATGGGCGCGTCGAAGGCGCTCGCCGAATGGATCGTCGAGGCCGCCGGACGCCGGCATCCGCAGACGCGGTTCGTCACGGTGCGCTTCGGCAACGTACTCGCCTCCTCGGGCAGCGTCGTGCCGATCTTCCGCAGCCAGATCGAGCGGGGCGGCCCGGTCACGGTCACCGATCCGGAGATGACCCGCTACTTCATGACGATTCCGGAGGCTGTCCAGCTGGTGATCCGCTCCGGTGACCTCGGCGGAACCAGCGGGGAGGTGTTCGTTCTCGAGATGGGCGAGCCGGTCAGGATCGTCGACCTCGCGCACAACATGATCCGGCTCGCGGGTTACGAGCCCGAGGTCGACATCGCGATCGAATACGTCGGGGCGCGCCCAGGCGAGAAGCTCCACGAGGAGCTCTTCAACTCCGACGAGCGGCCTCAGCCGACGGCAGCCGACAAGATCGTTCGCGCGGTGCGCCAGGCGCCGGTCGATCCCGAGTGGGTCAACGGGACCCTCACCCGGCTCGAGGCGCTGGTCGGCACTGGGGATGAGGCGGACCTGGCGGTGCAGACGATCGAGCTGGTCTCGCAGCGGCGGCCGGGCGCGATTTCGATCGACGATCTGGCTGGCTAGCGCCCTCCGCGCCGGAAGCCGAGGGGCCTGGTCGACCCCTGCACCCTTAACATCACCCGCCGCGGCCCATGGACCTTCTGAAGGAAGTCGGTGCGATAGCCGGCCTCGCCTCGTTCCTGGGGCTGGCCCTGCTCGCCCTGCTCTACTTCGCCCAGGCGCGGGATATCCGGCGGCTCCGCGAGAACGCCAGCTTCCTGGTCGAGGGCAACGCCGATGGTGAGACCGTGGCTCCCGCCGAGCGGACCGCGACCGCCGTCGCCGCGACGACCACGGAGCCGGAGGAGGCAGCGGCCGCCGCCGCGGCCACCGCGCCGAACGAGGCCGAGGCCTTCCGGCGCGCCGAGCTCGCGCGCCAGGCCGCCCTGCGCCGCAAGCGCTTCGAGCAGCGCCGTCGCCGGCCGAACGGCGATCGCGAGCGCCCGTCGTGGCTGTCGGGGCCGCTCTCGATCGCCGTGATCGCGGTCGGAGCGATCCTGCTCCTGGCGGGCGTCGCCTTCGGCGTCAGCAAGATCGTCGGCGGCAACGATGAGACCGCCGAGCCGACCAAGAACGCGGGCAAGGGCCCGTGCCCGCCCAGCCAGACCAAGGTCGCGGTGCTGAACGGGACGGCGACACCGGGCCTCGCCGCACAGTCGGCCAGCCAGCTCAAGCAGAGCCAGTACAAGGTCGGGCCCGTCGGCAACACCTCGCTTCCGTTCGACACCAGCGTCGTCATGTTCGATCCGAGCCAGGGCGAGGAGTGCGCCCCGGTGATCGGCCAGGTCGTGGGCATCTCCAAGACGCAGCCGATGAACGACGACGTCCGGCAGGCGGCCGAGGGAGACCCAGTCGCCGTCGTCCTCGGCGACGACAAGGCCGGAGCGTCGACCGAGACTGGGGCAAGCTCGACCGGCTCGGGAATCTGAGCCACCCGAGCAGCCCGGCCGCACTGTGAGCGAGCGCAGTCGACCGGTCGCAGCGCTCGGCACGCTGATCGTCGCCCTGCTGCTCGCAGGCACCGCCGGCGCGATGGTGCTGACGCAGCACCTGCGCGACGAGGGCCCGGTGGCGAGCTCGATCCACTGGAAGACGCGCCCCGGACCCCGCTACCGGGTCTGCTTCCGCCTCACCAGGGACGACCGCGTCCGGGTCGTGGTGGTGGATCCGGAGCACCGCCAGGTGAAGCTGCTGGCGGACGCGCCCCTGGAGGGCGGCGACACCCCGCATTGCTTCGACTGGGACGGGACGGCGGACTCGGGTGAAGCCGCCCCGCCGGGCCGCTACCACCTGCAGCTCGGCCTGGAAGAGGCCGACCGGGTCGCGGTGTCGGGTGAGCGCCTGCGCATCTACGGCCCCGGAGGAGCGGCGTGACGGAGGCGCTGGAGGTCGCCGGCTGCATCGGAGCGACGGCGGCCGTCTCGGTTTCCCTGCTGGCGACCGGCCCCCGCCTGCGCGTCGCGGGGCTGGTCCTCGCGCTCGGATTGGCGATCGCTCTGATCGCGGGCCAGGGCTGGGACGACATCGCCAACCTGCGGGAGCACGAGCTCGCCTTCGCCGCGCTGGTCCTGGCCGCGGCCGTCGGGCTCTCGCTGGGGGCAGTGGCGATGCTGCGCTGGCCCGTTCTGCTGCCGCTGCTCGTCGTGGCCGCGATGCCCTTCCGGGTCAGGCTGCACGTCGCCGGCGGAGAGGCGGTCAACCTGCTCATCCCCCTCTACGCCGTGATCGGGGCCGGCGTGCTCGCGACCCTGGTCGCGACGCTCCGGGGCGAGACCCGGCTGCGGCGCCTGCCGCAGCCTCTGGTCTTCGCGCTGGTGCTCGTGATCTGCCTGTACGGGCTGCAGACGATCTACTCCGCCGACGCCGCCCTCGCCGCCCGCAACGTCGGCTTCTTCCTTATTCCGTTCACGGTCCTCTTCTCGCTGCTGGCCGAGGCGACCTGGGACCGCCGGCTGCTCCGGCTGGCGTTCGCCGTCGTGCTGGTCGAGGGGCTCGTCCTCGCGGTGATCGGGATCGGCCAGTTCGCGGACCAGCACATCTTCTGGAACGACAAGCTCGAGGCCTCCAACGACTTCCATTTCTACTTCCGCGTCAACTCGGTCTTCTGGGACCCGAACATCTACGGCCGCTACCTCGTCCTGGCGATCCTGCTCGCGACCACGACCCTGCTCTGGGCCGCGAACCGGGTACTTGCGTTCGCCCTCACCGCGGCTCTCGCGATCGCCTTCGCCGGGCTGCTCTTCGCCTTCTCGCAGACCAGCTTTCTCGCCCTCTTCGTCGGGTTGATCGTGCTGGTCGCGCTCCGCTGGAGCTTTCGCTGGACCGCGATCGCGACGCTGGTGGCGACGGTGGCGGTGGGGACCGCCTTCGTCATCCGGAGCTCCTCGGACGATTCGACCTCCCTCAACACCGAGGGGCACGGAACGCTTGTGTCGGGCGGCTTGAAGCTGGCGAAGCACCGGCCTCTCTACGGCTACGGCTCCGCCTCGTTCTCCAAGGAGTTCGCGCGGGAGGAGAACGTGCCGCCCGGAGACACCACCATCTCGCACAGCGAGCCCGTGACCGTCGCGGCCGAGCAGGGCGCGATCGGCGTGATCGCCTACCTCGTCCTGTTGGCCGCCGCGCTCTGGGCGATCGCCGACGGGATGCGCCGGATCGCGCCCGGTTTGGGCGCGCCATTCCGATCCCTCTCCGCGGGCGACCGGCTCGAGCTCACTCCGGCGAGGATCGGGGTCGCCGCCGCGTTCTGCGCCCTCCTGGTCCACACGATCGGCTATGCCGCCTATCTCACCGACCCCCTGACCTGGGCCCTGCTCGCGGTGGGCGGGGTACTGGCCGCCGAGGCCGGCGCTGGTGAGTGGCCTGCACGCGCGCGCGCCTCCTCCGGTCACGCTGAGGACTAGCCATGACCGGATACCTCCGCCGCCTGGCGACCACGGGGGCCGCGTACAC
>DATFPJ010000155.1:0-2027 GCA_035264865.1 Solirubrobacterales bacterium | reverse complement strand
CGGGTCGCAGGCGACCACGACCAGCGCTCCGTGCTCCTTCGCGGAGGCGGCGAGCGCCTCGATGTCCTCGACCGCCCCCAGGAAGTTCGGCTGCTGGAGGAAGACGGCGGCCGTCTCGTCGTCGATCGCCTCCGCGAGGGCGGCCGCGTCGGTCTGTCCGGCCGCGGTGTTTGTGGCGGCCGTTTGTTCTACGAGGGGCACCTCGACCAGGTCCGAGGCGTAACCCGCGCCGTAGGTCTCGAGGGACTCGCGGCTGTGAGGGTGGACGCCGCGCGAGGCGACGAGCCTGTGGCGGCCGGTCGCGCCGATCGCGAGGTAGGCGGCCGAGGCGATCGAGGAGGGTCCCTCATAGAGGGCGGCGTTCGAGACGGGCAGGCCCGTGAGCTCCGACATCGCCGTCTGGAACTCGAACATCACCTGGAGCCCGCCCTGGGAGATCTCGGGCTGGTAGGGCGTGTACGGGGTAAGGAACTCCGAGCGGCTGGTGATCGCGTCGACGATCGCCGGCACGTAGTGGTCGTACATCCCCGCGCCGAGGAAGCTCGTCTCCGCCTCGGCGTGGACGTTCCGCGCCGCCAGGGCCGCGAGCCGGTCGTAGACCTCGGTCTCGGGCTTGCCGTCCGGGAGATCGAGGGCGTGGTCGAGTCGCAGCGGCGCGGGGATGTCCTCGAAGAGGTCGTCGATCGAGCCCACGCCGATGGCGTCGAGCATCTCCTTGCAGTCCTGGTCGGTGGCGGACGTGTACCGGCTCACGGACGATCCATCGTAATGCGGGCCAACGATGGGCCCCGGCCGTGGCCTACTCGCGACCCTAGTCGGACTCTTCGAGGAGCTTCTTGTAGGCGGCGGCGTCCATCAGCTGCTCGGCCTCCGAGGGGTCCGAGAGCTTCACCTTGACCATCCAGCCGTCGCCGTAGGGGTCCTTGTTGATCTTCTCGGGGTCCTCGGCCAGAGCGGAGTTGACGTCGGTCACCTCCCCAGAGAGGGGCGCATAGACGTCGGAGACGGCCTTCACGGACTCCACCTCGGCGTAGGCCTCGTCCTTGGTCAGGCCCTTGCCGGTCTCGGGCGGCTCGTAGAAGACGACCTCGCCGAGCGCGTCCTGCGCGTACCAGGTGATCCCGAAAGTGGCGGTGTCGCCCTCGATCCGCGCCCAGTCGTGCTCGGGGTGGTAGCGAAGATCGTCGGGATAGCTCTCGTCGGCCACGGCGGAAACCTACCGGGAGCGCCTAGTCCTCGGAGTAGAGCGGGGCCTTGCGGACCTCCGCGGGACGCCGCTTCCCGCGGACGTCGATCTCGATCTCGCTGCCGGGCTCTGCCAGGTCCCTGCGGATATAGCCCATTCCGATCCCGACCTCGAGACACGGCGAGAGCGTCCCGCTGGTCACCTCGCCGATGCGATCCTCACCGCTCACGATCGGGTTGCCCTGCCTCGGGATGCCCGACCCGGTGAGGACGAACGGCCTCAGGATCTCGGCGGGGCCGCCCTCCCGCACCCGCCGGCAGGCCTCCGAGCCGACGAAGCCCGTGTCCTCCTTCACGCACCAGCCGAGCGCCGCCTCGATCGGCGTCCGCTCCTGGGTCAGGTCGTTGCCGTAGAGGCAGTAGTTCACCTCGAGCCGCAGCGTGTCGCGTGCGCCGAGGCCGGCCGGAGACGCGCCTCGGGCGAGCAGGGCATCCCAGACCTCGCCGGCATCCTCCGGCCGCAGCAGCAACTCCACCCCGTCCTCGCCCGTGTAGCCGGTCCCGCAGACCAGCGCGGGCGCCCCCGCGACGTCGAGCTCCGCCGTATGGAAGCGGGCCGGAAGCTCGCCTCCGGCGAGCGCACCGACGATCTCCCGCGCCCGGGGCCCCTGCACAGCGAGCATGGCGTAGTCGTCGATCCGGTCGCGGACCTCGGCGTCGAACTCGACTGCGTGCGCCTCGAACCACTCGAGGTCGCGCTCATGGTTGGCTGCGTTGCTGACCGTCAGATAGCGGTCGTCGGCGAGCCGGTATGTGAAGAGGTCGTCGAGGACGCCGCCGTC
>DATFPJ010000154.1:0-4149 GCA_035264865.1 Solirubrobacterales bacterium | reverse complement strand
CCCTCCGAGAAGCGCGTCGAGCTCGTCGTGATCACCGGGTACTCGGGTGCCGGCAAGTCCGAGGCGATCGCGGCGTTCGAGGACGGCGGCTACTTCTGCGTCGACAACCTGCCCCCGCGGATGATCGAGGGCCTCGGCGAGCTCTTCCGCCACGAGGGCAGCGGCGTCCAGAAGGCGGCGGTGGTCACCGACGTGCGCGGCGGCGAGTACTTCGAGGACCTGCTCGCCGTGCTCGACGAGCTCGAGGCGAGCGGCCTCGAACTGAAGGCCGTCTTCCTGGAGGCGGACGAGGAGGCGCTGCTGCACCGCTACAAGGAGACCCGCCGCCGCCACCCGCTCGCGCGCAGCGGCCGGATCGTGGACGGCATCCGAGAGGAGCGAGAGCGGCTCGCCCCGCTGCGCGAGCGCGCCGACGTCGTCATCGACACCACCTCTCTCACCGGCGCCGCGCTCCGCCGGCGGATCACGACCGAGCTGATCGGGCGGGACATCCGCGAGAACCAGCTCGCGCTCACCATCCTCACCTTCGGGTTCAAGAACGGGCCTCCCTCCGACGCCGACCTCACCCTCGACGTCCGCTTCCTACCGAACCCGCACTACGTGGACGACCTCCGCCCGCTGACCGGTCTCGACGAGCCGGTGCGCAAGTACGTCGAGTCGGGTACCCAGGCCGGCGAGTTCTACGGCCGGCTCATGCCACTGCTCGAGTTCCTGCTGCCCGCCTACGTGGCAGAGGGCAAGCAGCACCTGACGATCGCCGTCGGCTGCACGGGCGGACGTCACCGCTCGGTCACGGTCGCCGACCGGATCGCACGCGAGCTCTCCCGTCGCGACGACGTCAAGCTGCGCGTCGTCCACCGCGACGTGGAGCTCCAACCGCGCGGCGCCGCCCGCTGAAGCCCGCGACCTAGACTGGCCGCGCATGGCCGATCCCGTGATCAGCGTCCAGGGGCTGCGCAAGGCCTACGGCGATTTCGAGGCGGTACGGGGCATCGACCTCGCGGTGGAAGGCGGCGAGATCTTCGCCTTCCTGGGCCCGAACGGCGCCGGCAAGACGACGACGGTGGAGATCCTCGAGGGCTACCGGACGCGGGATGGGGGAGAGGTAGCGGTGCTCGGCGTCGATCCACAGCGGGCGGACCGAGGCTGGAGGCAGCGCGTCGGATTCGTGCTCCAGGAATCCCGCCTCGTCCCGGAGCTCACCCCGCGCGAGGCGCTCGAGCAGTACGCCGGCTACTACGCATCCCCTCGCGACGTCGACGAGGTGATCCGCCTGGTTGGCCTCGAGGAGAAGGCGGACCTGCGGACCGGCAGGCTCTCGGGCGGCCAGCAGCGGCGGCTCGACGTCGCCCTCGCGATGATCGGCGACCCGGAGCTGCTCTTCCTCGACGAGCCGACCACCGGCTTCGACCCCTCGGCGCGCCGCCAGGCCTGGGAGATGATCGCCGGGCTGCGCAAGCTCGGCAAGACGGTCTTCCTGACCACCCACTACATGGACGAGGCGCAGACCCTCGCCGACCGCGTCGCGATCCTTTCCGCGGGGCGGATCGTCGCGACCGGCTCGCCCGAGTCGCTGGGCGATCGCGGCCTCCGCACCGAGATCCGCTTCCGGCTGCCGGACGGCATCGGCCTATCCGACCTGCCGGGCGCGATCGCCGCCGAGGCGCGCGGCGAAGCCGGGATGGTCACCCTCGCCGTCTCGAACCCCGTGCCGGTCCTGCGCGAGCTGACGAGCTGGGCGGAGGGGCGCGGGGTTGGGCTCCCCGGCCTCACCGTGGGCGCTCCCAACCTCGAGGACGTCTATCTCGAGCTCACGGATGGTGGCCCGAACGGAGCCAGGAGCGCGGCCCGATGAGCGGCGTCGCCCTTCTCCTGCACCAGTTCCGCTTCGACCAGAAGGTGTTCTGGAGGAACCCCGCCGCGGTCTTCTTCACGGCTCTCCTGCCGCTGATCTTCCTGTTCATGCTCGCGACGCTGTTCAAGAACGACGAGATCAACGGACTCGCGGTCACGGGCGCGACCTATTACGTGCCGGCGATCATCACGCTGTCGGTGATCTCCGCGACCACGGTCAAGCTCGCGACGAACCTCCCGGCGGAGCGCGAGGCGGGCCAGCTCAAGCGGATCAGGGGAACGCCGCTTCCGCCGGCGACGTTCGTGGCGGGGAGGGTCGGGAACTCGCTGGTGATCAGCGTGATCATGGTGGCGCTGGTCAGCGTGATCGGCGGCGCGGTCTACGGCGTGGACATCCCGACCGAGACCATGCCCGCGATGCTGGTCACGTTGGCCGTCGGCGCCTTCTCCTTCTCCTGCCTCGGCTTCGCGCTGGCGGCCGTGATTCCGAGCGAGGACGCCGCACCGGCAGTAACCAACGCCACCGTCCTGCCGCTCTACTTCCTGTCTGGTGTCTTCATTCCCGAAAACGAGATCCCGGACGGCGTTCTCAACTTCGCCGACGTCTTCCCCATCCGGCACTTCTTCGAGGCGATGTTCACCGCCTGGAACCCCCACACGACCGGAGCTGGCTTCG
Source organism: Solirubrobacterales bacterium (assembly GCA_035264865.1). Lineage (GTDB taxonomy): Bacteria > Actinomycetota > Thermoleophilia > Solirubrobacterales > 70-9 > DASUPK01. Next base: position 1,619 of record DATFPJ010000154.1, on the reverse strand, counting down.
AGTTCGGGAATCTGGCCGTGGTCGCGGCCTGGGGCGTGGCCGGCCTCCTCGTCGCGATCCGGTTCTTTCGTTGGGAGCCCCGTGGCTGACGCTGCTCGCCCGGACCCCTGTAAGGTGACGCGCCGTCAGGGCCTGTCTCGTCCGGACCTCACCTGCTGATGGCAATGCTTCATTACGCAGCCGTAAAAGTCTCCGACCTCGAACGCAGCGGCGCGTTCTATGACTCGATCCTCGCACCGCTCGGCTGGCGAAGGCAGGAGGCTCCCGCGAACGCGGTGAGCTGGGGCCTGATCAAGCCCGAGTTCTTCATCTCCCAGGACGAGTCCCAGCGGCCCGGCTACGGGCTGATCTCCTTCCCGGCGAAGAGCATCCCGGCGGTGAAGGCCTCGTTCGAGTCGGGATCGGCGAACGGTGGCGAGCCGGTCGCGGAGCCCGGGAGCGCCCCCGCGTTCGGGCCCGGCAACTACGCCTGCCGGCTCAACGACCCGGACGGCTACCTCGTCGAGGTCTGCGTCGCCCACGACCGCTAGGCGGGTTCCCGGCGCCGACGCGGGTTACGGCCGCCGCACAGCCGATAACTTGAAGGCAGAGATCACGACCGGCATCCCCTAGGAGGACTTCAAATGGCAGTCAAGGTGGGCATCAACGGCTTCGGGCGGATCGGGCGCAACCTGTTCCGAGCGGCTCACGCTGCCGGCTCGGACCTCGAGTTCGTCGCGGTCAACGACCTGATCGACGCCGAGATGATCGCCCACCTGCTCAAGTACGACTCCGTGCTCGGCCGGTTCCCCGGCGAGATCGAGGTGACCGGCGACGGAATCAGCGTCGACGGCAAGCAGCTCAAGGTCCTCAACGAGAAGGACCCCGCGGCGCTGCCCTGGACCGACCTGGGCGTCGAGGTCGTGATCGAGTCCACTGGCCTGTTCACCGCGCGCGACGATGCCGCCAAGCACCTGGAGGCCGGCGCCAAGAAGGTGATCATCTCCGCGCCCGCCAAGGAGCCGGACGTCACGGTTGCGCTCGGCGTCAACTTCGACTCGGCCTACGACCCGGATAAGCACAACATCATCTCCAACGCCTCCTGCACGACCAACTGCCTGGCCCCGGTCGCGAAGGTCCTCAACGACACGGTCGGCATCGAGCGCGGGCTGATGACCACGATCCACGCGTACACGGCCGACCAGCGCCTCCAGGACATGCCGCACAAGGACAAGCGCCGGGCGCGGGCGGCGGCGGTCAATCTGATCCCGACCAGCACGGGAGCCGCCAAGGCGATCGGACTGGTGATCCCCGAGCTCCAGGGCAAGCTCAACGGCGTCGCGATCCGGGCGCCCGTGATCACCGGCTCGCTCGTCGACCTGACCTGCGACGTCGGCCGCGAGACCAGCCCCGAGGAGATCAACGCGGCGATGAGGGAGGCGGCCGAGGGCCCGTTGAGCGGCATCCTCCGCTACACGGAGGACCCGATCGTTTCGACCGACATCGTCACCGACCCGCACTCGTCGATCTTCGACGCGGAGGAGACGATCGTGGTGGACGGCCGCTTCGTCAAGGTCTTCTCCTGGTACGACAACGAGTGGGGCTACTCGAACCGCTGCGTCGAGCTGGCGGAGAAGGTG
>DATFPJ010000153.1:0-1655 GCA_035264865.1 Solirubrobacterales bacterium | reverse complement strand
TAGCCGCCGCTCGGCAGCTCGTCGACGCGGTCGACGCGGCCGCGCAGATGGTGGGGGCCGACCCGGAAGTCGAACTTGCGCTCCACCCAGCGGGGGTGCGCGCCACTCGCGACCTCGCGGGCGTGGTAGCGGTGCAGGGCGTCGATCGCCTTCTCGCGGAACTGGAGCTCGTCGTCTGACTCGCCGAAGCCCGACCGGCGCCAGGCGGCTGCGAAGAGACCCATCAGCCGGTCCAGGCTCCCGGCCTCCGCCTCGCCCTCGGCCGCGGCCTGCTGGCCGTGGTAGCGCTCGAGCACCTGGTGGATGACGATCCCGAAGCGCTGGTTGATCGTGGTCTCCTGCGGGATGCCGAAGACCCGCGCGAACTTGTACTTGAGCGGGCAGGTCCGGTAGAGCTCGATGTCGGTGGCGGAGAGCGCGAGGCCCTCGCCGCGCCGGGGCAGGAAGGCCTCGAGCGAGGGCTCGTCGCGCTGGGCGATCAGCTCGCGGCGCCGCTTCGCGGCGCCCTCCTCATCGAGGAGGTAGGCGTCCAGGCCGGAGTCGCGCAGCGCGCTGCGCTGCTCGGGGGAGATCGCATGCTCGAGCAGGTCGTTGATCGCGGCGAGGGAGTCCGCGACCGGTTCCTCGGCGGTCCCCTGGATCAGGCCCGCGAGCTTGACGAGCTCGAGGAAGCGCGCCACCGCGCGGGTCACGTCGACGTAGGTGTCGAGCCGGGGCTCCCGCAGCTTGCCGCCGGCCCGCCAGGCCTCCTCGAGGACCTCGTCCTGGATCATCCGATAGGTGGCCTGGAGTCCCTCGGCAGGCCCGAAGAGCTCCTCCCCGTGCTCCTGCTCGGGGGCGTCGAGGACGGCGCGAGCGTCCTCGTAGAACGGGGAGGGACGGGCGTTGCCGGCATCCGTGGCGGCAGGCCTGGTGAGCACCAGCTCGTCCCTGGCGCGCGTCATTGCGACGTAGAGCAGGCGCCGCGCCTCGTCCGTGTGCGAGGGCCGGGCGGGCCCCACGGCGGCCGGGACGGCCGGCGCGCCCGCTGGGGTGGCCCCGGGGACGGCCCCGGCGTGAAGGCCGACGACGTAGACGCGGGAGAACTCGAGCCCCTTGGTGCGCTCCAGCGACATCACCCTGACGGCGTCCGCCGTCGGCTCGCCGGGCTCGTCCACCGGCGCGACGCCCGCCTCCGAGACCGCGACCAGGTAGCGAACGAAGTCGCGGTTCGATCCCGCGGGCTCGCGCCGCGTCCAGGCGGCGGCCAGCTCGCCGAGCCGCGAGAGGTTGCGCAGGCGCTCGGCAGCCTCGGGATGTGCGGCGAACAGCCGGTGGCGGCGGAAGCCGATCCGCTCGATCAGGCGCCGGACGAAGACGTCGGCCTTCATCTCTCCCATCGCCCGCGCCGCTGCGCGGTGAAGCTGAAGGAACTCGCGGATGCGGTCCCGCGCCTCGGGAGGGATCTGGGGACTCTCCAGCGAGGCCTCGAGCGCCGAGACCATGTCCAGCTTGCGCCGGCGCGCGATCGTCGTGCATCGAGCCAGATCGACCGAGCGCAGCTCGACCGGCGGCCTGCTCAGGGCGCGGACGGCGGCTGCAGCGTCGGTGGGGTCTGCCAGCAGCCGCAGCCAGGCGATCACGTCGCGCACCTCGGGGCGCTGGAAGAAGGCCCC
>DATFPJ010000152.1:0-4747 GCA_035264865.1 Solirubrobacterales bacterium | reverse complement strand
CTCGAAGCGGTAGCGCACCGCCTCCCAGCCACGCCCCGGCCGGTGGCGCCGGTTCGCCCGCTCGCCGACGAGGTCGGCGATGATCTCCGCCTGCTCGTCGGGAGGAAGCGATCTGACCCGATCCAGGATCTCCCGCTCCGGAGCACCGGCGGACTCGAACAGGGAGGCGGCGATCAGGTCCTCCTCGGAGCCCTCGACATCCACCAGCTCGACCGACGGGGCCATCTCGTCGCGCGCGGAGCGGTCGAGGCCCATGCGGGAGACCCAGCGCTCGGCAGCCTCGCGCCGCCCCTCCAGGTAGGAGATCCACTCGCCGCCGCGGTCCGGCCGCTCGACCCGCGCCACGAAGCTCGGCATCACCTTGGTCAGCTCCTCGAGGACCATCGAGCCGACCTGGCGCGCCTCCGGGAGCGGGGAGGCGAGCATCCGGAGCAGCAGCTGCTCGTAGGCCTGGCCGGTGGCGAAGATGCCGACGTGGCTCAGCGTCGAGGCGGGTAGCAGCCCACGCAGCAGGTCGAGCGCCTTCGCCTTGATCGAGCGCTGCCAGGCTGCCTCCGGCTCTTCGCCGCGCGGCCAGCGCTCGGCCGCCCACTCCGTGACCTGGACGAGAGAGCGCGAATAGATGCCGAACAGCTCCTCCATCGCCTGCGCGTACTCCGGCCCGAGCTGATCGTCGCGGTAGAAGCGGTGGCCCCCGCCGGCGGACTCGGGCAGCGGCTGGTCGTAGGGGATGTAGCGGGTGGACTGCTCCAGATAGGCGGCGAGCCGGCCGCGCTGGAGCACCTTGGTCAGCACGTTCGAGACCCACTCGCAGGCGACATGGGCGCCGCCCAGCTGGGCGATCGAGTCGTCCCCGAAGCCGCTGAAGACCCGCTCGTACAGACCGGCCGCGCGCTCGCCCTCCTCGCCCTCGAAGGGACGGCCGCCCTCCGGAACGTCGGCGGCGAACTCATCGAGGTAGAGGCGGCGGAGCGTCCCTCCGTAGCGGGAGTACCGCGCGAACAACGCCCCCTTGATCGTCTCGGGGAGGTTGACGAGGGCGAAGACGGGACGGTCGAGGTTGGTGAAGTGCGGCGAGAGGAGCCTGCGTTCCTCCTCTGTGAATTCCTCGACGGGATAGCGCACGGGCGAGCCATCGTAGACGCCGGGGCCGATGCCTCGGCCCGGAGATTTCGGCGCGCTATCCCCAGATCGACTGGGCGATCAGGGCGCAGACCACCGCGATCGCCGTCGTCCACGCCACCGCCTGCGCCGCCAGCTTCGAATCGAGACCGTAGACGTGGGCGACCAGCAGGGTGTTGATCCCGCAGGGCATCGCGGCGATCAGCAGGAACGGTCCCGGTAGGTCGATGAACGGCAGGGAGAGGACCAGCAGCAGACCGGGGGCGATCAGGAGGCGTAGGAGGATCGCGGCGCCGACCGGCGGATCCAGCGGCGAGCCGAGGTCGACGTGCTTCTCGTCCACCTCCTCGGCGAGCACCGCCCCGACGGCGAAGAACCCGATCGGGAGCAGGGCGATCACCACACCGCGGGAGACGTCGACGAGGACGTCGGGCGCGAAGGCGTCGGGGGCGAGCAGGCCGGCGATCGCGGCATACAGCGGCGGGTTGCGCGTGAAGAAGGCGACCACCCGGTCGCGCGGACGCTCTCCGGCCTTCGTGCCGAACGCGGCACCTGTGCCGAACCCGAGCAGCAAGAGCGAGGGCGCCGGCACGGCGATGTCGTAGACCACCGCCTGGCCGAGCGAGTGAAAGCCGAGCAGCGACGCGACCAGCGGGTAGCCGAGGTAACCCGAGTTCGGTACGAGCGTGCCGGTGATCAGCGAGCCCGTCGAAGGGCGAGCGAGTCTCAGCACCCGGCTTCCGATGACCCAGGCGAGGCCGGTCGCGATCAGGATCGCGATCCAGCCGATCACCAAGCCGCCGGCGAGATCGGCGTCGAGGTGGACCCGAGCGAGGTTGAAGAAGACGACGAACGGGATCAGGGTGTAGAGCGAGAAGACCAGCGCGCTCCGCGCCCATGCCACCGCGGCCGCCGGCCAGCGGCGCTCGGCGGCGACGCCGGCTGTGCCGGAGACGACGATGGCGGCGATGGTGAGGAGGACGCCCAGGCGGGGCATCCTCGCGCAGCGATCAGGCGGGCTGCGGTACGGGCTCGGCCTCGCCGACGTCGACCGTGTCGGCGGGGTGATCCTGCCGCCTCGAAAGGACCAGGAACGGGATCGCAAAGGCGGCGATTCCGGCGGAGAGCACGTAGGAGGTGGCGTAGCCCCAGGCGTCCGCGGCGCGGCCGAGGGCCGGCTGCGCCCAGACGCCGCCGGTCGAGGACATCATCGAGTCGAACGAGAGGATCGTCGCTCGCTGCCGCGACGGGATCATCCCGTTGATGTACGTCTGCCGGATCGGCATCGTCGCCGCGAACAGGAGCCCCCAGACGACCGTGGCCGCGATCACCGGCCAGAAGCTCTGCACGGTCCCGATCAGGACGAGGCTCGCGGTGCTGGCGGTGGCCATCACCAGGAGGGCCGAGGTGCGGCGGTGAAACAGGCCTCGGATTCGGGGGGCCGCCAGCCCGCCGAGGATCTGGGCCGCCGCGACGATCGCGGCCGCGAGCCCGGCGATCTGGTACGCCTGCGGATCGCCGTAGAGCTCGAGGAGGTACGGCTGGAGTGCGTAGAACCCGTAGATCCCGACCCCTCCCGTGAACAGCGCCTCCACCATCAGCCACTTGACCGCGGGGACCCGCCAGCCGTAGTCGATCGAGTTCGCGGCGATCTTCCTCATCTCCGCCAGCGGCCGGCCGCCCTTCTCAGGGGTGAAGCCGACGTCGTGCATCAGGCCGAACGCGACGACGAACATCACGATCAGGATCGCTCCGCGGATCACGAACGGGAAGCCGAGGCTGACCTGTTCGGCGAGGAACCCGCCCGCCACCGAACCGGTGAGCATCCCGACCCCGGTGACCATTTGGCCGCGCCCGAAGACCGATTCGAGGTTGCCGGTGAACCCCGTGGCGGTCAATGCGTCCACCAGCCAGGCCTCGACGGCTCCGGAGAAGAACGTGAAGCCGAGGCCGAGCGCCAGCGAGACGAGCGCCCAGGCCCAGAACGGGGCCTCGATCTGCCAGAGCATCACGTAGAGGAGGCTCGCGGCAGACAGGGTGATGGTCCCGAGCAGGTAGGACATCCGGCGGCCGATCGTGTCCGCGACGATCCCTGTCGGAACCTCGAAGAGCACCATGCCCGCGGTGAACGCGGCGTTCGCGGCGAAGGCCTCCAGGTTCGAGAGCCCGGCGTCGAGGAGGAAGATCGTGTTGATGCCCCAGATCAGGGAGGTCGCGAGCGTGTTCCCCAGCATGAGGAGCAGATAGGTGCGCTGGATGGATCGCGAAGTGGGCATCTATTGAAGGTAATGACCGCCGTGACACCGCGAACTGAGCGGTCGACCGGCATCCGACAGGTCGGGCCTCGCCAGGACTAGGGGACGGCGGTGCTGAGCGAGGAGGCCGCGTGCGAGGCCCAGTCGATCAGCGGCGAGGGGGCGATGCCGAAGACGACCGTGGCGGCGCCGCAGATCAGCGCCGAGCCGACGATCAGCCCACAGCGACTGGCACCCCTCGGTATGACGTCAGCTTCCGGGGAACCGCCCGCAATCGCGGGCATCGGCTGCGCCTGCGCCGCCGCCTCACTCGGTCCCGGGCGCATCCACACGGCCGCGACGACCCGGAGGTAGTAGGCGAGCGAGACCATCGTGCCGATCACGATCGCGACTCCGAGCCAGGTGTAGTCGCCATCGACGCTCGCCTCGATCAGGAAGAGCTTGCCCATGAAGCCGGAGGTAGCCGGCAGGCCGGCGAGGGCGAGCATGCCGATGGTGAGAGGCCAGGCGAGGAGCGGGCGCGTGCGGCCGATTCCGGCGAGGGCCTCGATGTCGTCGCCCCGGTCGGTCTCGCGCTCGCGGGCGACGACGACCGCGAAGACCGCCAGGTTCATCAGCGTGTAGGCGGCCAGGTAGAAGACCAGCGCTTCGAGCCCCTTCTCCGTTGCCACCACGACCCCCGCGAGCATGTAGCCGGCCTGCGCGATCCCCGAGTAGCCCATCAACCGCTTCAGCGAGTCCTGGCCGAGGGCGCCGACGTTGCCGACGGCGATCGAGATCACCGCCAGGCCGGCGAGCGCCGGCTGCCAGTCGTCGGCAAGCGGGCCCAGGGCCACCTCGAAGAGCCGCGCAAGCGCGATGAAGGCGGCGGCCTTCGTCGCCACCGCCATGAAGGCGGTGATCGGGGTCGGGGCGCCCTGGTAGACGTCCGGCGTCCACTGATGGAAAGGGGCAATCGAGGTCTTGAAGGCGAGCCCGGTGGTCACCATCGCGGTCCCGATCAGGGCCACGGTGTCATGACGCTCACCACCGCTTTGGAAGACCTGGAACATCCCGTGGAAGTCGGTGGAGCCCGATGCCCCGTATAGCAGAGCCATGCCGTAGAGCACGGTCGCCGACCCGATCGATCCGATGATCAGGTACTTGAGGCCGGACTCGAGCGAGCGCTCCGTTCGGCGGGCGGAGGCGCAGAGGACGTAGAGGGGGATGGAGAGCAGCTCGAGCGCGACGAAGAACGCGATCAGGTTCTGCGCCTGCGCCAGGAGCGTCATCCCGAGGACCGACGACAGGAGCAGGAGCTGGAACTCGGTGTGCCGCGGGCTCGAGCCCTCGGGCGAGGCGGCCGGATCTCGCCACGAGAGCGGGATGCA
>DATFPJ010000151.1:0-8777 GCA_035264865.1 Solirubrobacterales bacterium | reverse complement strand
CCGCGGTCAGCGCTTCGATCACGTCCTTCGAGTGGGTGAGCGGGACCCTGTTCCCCTCGAGCTCGATCCGCGAGCCACTCTCGGGGTGAATCAGCTCGAGCACCCGCCATGCCCTCCTCTGACATGTCACTCCTCCCAGTCGCTCAGCTGTAGCGGTCCCACGCTCGAAGATAAGGCTCCGGGTCGATCGGGCGCCCGCTCAGGTGAAGCTCGAAATGGAGATGGCAGCCGACCGTCCGGGCGTTGCCGGTCCGGCCCACCTGGCCGACGATCTGGCCGACGTGAACCAGGTCCCCCTTGTGAAAGCGCGAGGGATGAACCATGTGCGCGTACCAGTACTTGCGCCTCTCCCCCAGTCCACGGATCACGATGAAGTTGCCGTCGAGGCGCCGGTCGTAGGCGCGCTTCACGACCGTGCCGGTGGTTGCCGCGGCCAGTGGCGTTCCGCACCTCGCCACGACGTCGAAGCCCTTGTGCCGGCGGCCGCCGTTCCGGGGCGCGTTGAAGTCGCCGACCGGCCCGCGGCTGCCATGCGGGCCGCGGACCGGGAAGAAGTGGCGCCGCAACTCCACCGTCCCGGCCTCCTTCCGGTTCCCGCCGCCGACGGCGACCACGACCCGGTAGGTCCCGTCAGCCACCGGGCGGCCGTCGTTGGTCAGACCGTCCCAGCGCTCGACCAGGTCCATGCCGGGCGGCGCCTGCGGAACGTCGATCGTCCGCACCTCCTTGCCGTCGCCCGAGACCGTGATCGTCGCGTCGGCCGGCGCGGAGCCGCCGAGGCGGAACTCGATCCGCACACCTCCCACGGAATCGGTGAAGCCGCGCTGCGGCGAGAGGGACGCCGTCTGGACGACGGTGTCTTGGGCGCCGACCGGTGCCGCCGCGAGGACCGCGGCGAGCAGGACGAGGAATGCCGGAGCGAGCCGCGTCAGCGGTGCTCGATGACGCGGTCGACCAGCTTGTACTCCTTGGCCTCCTCCGCGCTCATGAAGTAATCCCGCTCGGTGTCCTTCGCCACCTTGTCCAGCGGCTGGCCGGTGTGCTTGGAGATGATCTCGTCGAGCCGGCGGCGGACGTCGATGATCTCCTTGGCGTGGATCTCGATGTCGGTCGCCTGACCGGAGAAGCCGCCAGAGACCTGGTGGATCAGGATCTTCGAGTTGGGCAACGCCATGCGCTTGCCCTCGGCGCCGCCTGCGAGCAACAGGGCGCCCATGCTCATGGCGACGCCGACGCAGATGGTCGAGATGTCGGGCTTGATGAACTGCATCGCGTCGTAGATCGCGAGGCCGGCGTAGACGGAGCCGCCCGGCGAGTTGATGTAGATCGACACGTCCTTGTCGGGGTCCTCGGACTCCAGGTGGATGAGCTGGGCGACGATCAGGTTCGCGATGTCCTCGGTCACCGGGGTGCCGAGGAAGATGATCCGCTCGTTGAGCAGGCGCGAGTAGATGTCGAACGCGCGCTCGCCGCGCGAGGTCTGCTCGACCACCATGGGGACAAGGGGACTCATGGGGGCGTGAGCATAGCGACCACCATCCTCGGGCCCGGCGCGGGAGAATCCCGACGTGGGCTCCGGAGGGGAGATCCTCACCGTCGGCCATTCGAACCACGAGGAGCAGGCCTTCGTCGAGCTCCTCCGCGGAGCGGGGGTCGGGCTGATCGCCGACGTCCGCCGATATCCGGGTTCTCGCAGACAGCCCCACTTCGAGCGGACGGCCCTGGCCGCGGTCTTGCTCGAGGCCGGGATCGACTACCGCTGGCTGGGCGAGTCCCTCGGCGGCCGCCGCAAGCCGCAGCCCGACTCAGCGAACGGCGCCTGGGAGAGCGAGCAGTTCCGCGGTTACGCCGATCACATGGCGAGCGCTGAGTTCGCGTCGGGGCTGGCCGAGCTGGAGCAGCTGGCCGCCGATAAGCGGGTCGCGGTGATGTGCGCGGAGGCCTGGTGGATCCGGTGTCACCGTCGCCTGATCGCCGACGCGCTCATCGCCCGCGGCCGGCGGGTGCTCCACCTCGGCGCCAACGGCCGCCTGGAAGAGCACGAGTTGACCGAGTTCGCCGTGGTGGAAGACGGCCAGGTCACCTATCCGGCGCAGCAGACCTCGCTCGGGATCTAGGCGAACGGGAGCTACTCGGAGCCGGGCGTCCATAGGCTGCCCTTCTCCTCACGTTCCTTCTCGGGCGTCCAGATCTCCTCGCGGGCCTGGGCCTGCTCCATCGGAATCGGCGTCGCCTGCTCGCCGATCAGCTCGAGGGCTCGCCGCATGCGGAGGTCCTGCTTGAGGAGCTCCTCGCGGCCCGACTCGCGGATGTCTCTGAGCGCGTCCTCGGGCTCCGGGTGGCCGTGGTCCTCGTGGCCCGGCGGGATCTGGAGTGCCTCGAGCATGTCCTCATCGGTGATCTCGATGTTCTCGGCATCCGCGATCGCCTCGAGCACCGCCTCGCGCCGGAGCGCGCGCTCGGCGTCGGGGCGGGCCTGCTCGATCATCTCCTCGCGGGTCTTGCCCTGCATCTGCAGGTAGGCGTTGGGGTCCATTCCCTGCTGCTGCAGCTGCCGCTCGACCCGCCGCCACATCTCCGCCGCCCTCGCCTCTACCACCGGCGCCGGCAGCTCGACCTTGGCCTTGTCCACGGCGGCATCGAGCGCCGCCTCCTGGAACCGCTCGGCGATCTGGCGCTCGAGGATCAGCTTGATCTGGTCTGAGATGTTCTCCCGCAGCTCGTCGAGCGTCTCGAACTCGGACGCCTCCGCCGCGAAGTCGTCGTTCAGCTCGGGCAGCTCTTTCTCGCGCACCTCCTTCACGGTCACGTCGAACTCCGCGCTCTTGCCGGCGACCTCCTCGGCGGGATAGTCGGCCGGGAAGGTGACCGTCGCCTGCCGCTGGTCACCGGCGTTCGCCCCCTCCAGCGCCTGCTCCAGCTCGGGCAGCACCCGGCCCTCGCCCAGCTCCAGCAGATAGTCCTTCGCCGCCCCGCCCTCGAAGGGCTCACCGTCGATCTTGCCCTCGTAATCGATCAGGACCACGTCGCCCTGCTTTGCCTCCCGATCGACCGGATTGAGCCGGGCGAAGCCCTCGCGCAGCCGGTTGAGCTCCCCCTCGACGGCCTCATGGGGAACCTCGGGCTCCTCTCGCCCCACCTCGAGGCCCTTGTAGTCGCCGAGCTCGGCCTTCGGGCGGACCGCGACCTCGATCGAGAAGCGCAGGGGCTTGCCCTGCTCCGGCAGGTCGGACAGGTCGAGCTTCGGATCGCCGACCGGATTGACGCCCGACTCGACCATCGCGCGCTCGTACCAGTCCCCGAGCGAGGACTCGAGCGCTTGCGTGAGGACGGTCTCGCGGCCGAGGCGCTGGAGGACCATCTCGGGCGGGACCTTCCCCTTGCGGAATCCGGGCAGCTTCATGTCCTGCCCGAGTTGCCGGGCGGTGCGGTTGATGCTGCCCTCGACGTCCTTCGGGTCGACGTCGACATCGACGCGGACCCGCGAATCTGCAAGCTCCTTTACGGTCGTCTCCATGAGAGAGACCACCTTAGAGATCACCCGCCGCGAGCGGCTCGGCGCGTGGTTCTACACCGGCCCAGCCGGACGGCTGGTCTCGTTCTCGATCGATCTCGCGCTCTCGCTGGCTGCCCTGGGGATCTGGTCGACCCGCCGGATCTGGCGCCTGCTTCGCCGTCGTCACTCTGCGGCGTAGCCGAGGATCGAGCGGTCGATGAGCCACTCGACCGGGGCGCGATCGTCGGTGTAGATCTCGCCACCAGAGAGCGCCGGCCCGAGCCGAGCCGCCTCGGCCTGCGCGATGGTCTGTAGCTCCGGTGGCAGGCCTACCGCCATCTCGCGGAGTTGCCGGGCCGAGCCCCGTTCGCCGCCGAGCAGCAGGGTGTTCTCGTCCTCGATCGGATCTCGGAGGACGACGGGGAACGCCTCCGCCATCGTCCGGCTGACCACCTTCTCCAACTCGGTCGAATCCTCGGGGTGGCCGACATTGACGATCAACGATCCCCCCGGCGCGAGCCGATCCCGGGCCAGCTCGAAGAACTCGCGGGTCGCCAGGTAAAAGGGGATGTAGGGCTGGCGGTAGGCGTCGAGCACGATCACGTCGTAGTCGGCAGGCGAATCCCGCAACCATGGCCGGGCGTCGTCGTCGTGGACCTGGAGGTGCGGCGCGCGCATGTCGAAGTAACGGCGTCCGATCTCAGCCAGCTCCGGGTCGATTTCGACCGCGTCGACCCGGGCCGCTGGGAAGTAGTGACCGTATGCGCGCGCCACCGTCCCGGCGGCGTTGCCGAGAATGGCGACACGCGAAGGGGCACGCTTGAGGCTCGCGAACGGAACTGCGACGAGCCCGTCCCAGTACTCGCCCGTCAGGTAGCTGCCTGGCCGGTAGAGCGAGTGCTCGGCCACCCCCTCGTTGAGCTCGAGCTTCCGTGTTCCGTCGGGCTCCTCGACGACCCGTGCGTACTGCAGCCGGGTCTCGGTCTCGAAGATCACGCGGTCGCCCGAGTCTGTTTTCGCCTTCACGGTCCCGACCGGTACCGCGATCACGACCCCCACGGCGGCGGGGACGGCGAGGTAGCGCCAACCGAGCCCAGCGGCGGCGACCAGCGCGAGCGTCAGTGCGAAGGCGAGGAAGGTCCGCTGGGTGCCAACGAACGGGATCAGCAGGAGAGCTGCCGACATCGTCCCGACCAGGGATCCGGCGGTCGAGACCGCGTACAGCCTCCCCGCCGTCCTGCCCGCGTGGTCCACGTCGGGGGTCGCGAGCCGGACCGCCCAGGGCGAGCACGCCCCGAGCAGGACGATTGGGACCGCCACCAAGGCGAGCACCCCGACCAGCGATCCGACGAAGGCACCGGCAGAAATCTCGTCCAGGGCATCGACCGAGACTGAGAGAAAAGGCCGCGCAGCGAAAGGCACGAGCGCCAGCAGGATCGCCGCTCCGGCGACGAGCAGGCAGAGCCCCCGCAGGTGCGGATGCTGATCGCCGAGCCGGCCGCCGAGCCAGTAACCGACCGAGAGGGAGACGAGCACGACCGCGATCGTGTTCGCCCAGACGATCGTCGACGCCCCGAAGTACGGGGACATCAGCCGAGCCGCTGCGATCTCGGCACCCAAGCTCGCCATCCCGACCACGAAGACGAGCAGGAAGAGGAACCGCTGGTCGCGGCTCAACTCGACCCCTTGATCCGCTCCTCCAGATGGGCGCCCTGCCCCGCCGCTGCGGCCCGGGCCGCTCGCGCGTCGCTCAACGGGACCCCGCGCTGCTCCGCGAGATCGAGGAGACGTTGGCGCTCCGTGTCCTGCTTCGCCCAGAGCAGGAAGAGCCAGGCGAGCACGCCGAGGGTGACGAAGCCGCCCTCCACCATCATGATCACGCCGGCGATGCTCTGGTCGGTCACCGCCGAGATGTGCCACTTCGCCTCGCCCGCCGCGTAGTCGGGATAGAAGACGGAGTTCGACCACATCAGGACGTTGCCCAGCACGATGCCGGTGAACCGGACCCCGACCAGGTAGCCCAGCTTCGCCGGCAGCCCGAACCAGCGCGGCTGCGGCAGCGGCCCGACGAGCGGCATCCACATCAGCACACCGAACCCGATGAAGCAGGTGTGCTGCAGGGCGTGCAGCGCGCTGTGCTCCGTCGCCGCCTGGTAGAGCACGGGGATGTGCCAGACGTAGAGGTCGACCGCCCAGAGCGGCAGCGCGATCAGCGGGTGGGCGAGGTGGCGAATCCAGCCGAGCCGCCGATGTGACAGAAGGGGCTGGAGCAGCGGCCCGGTGAGGCCGAGCACGATCAGGAGCGCGCCGAGATCCCCCATCAGCAGGTGCTGCCCCATGTGGGCGAGCACGAGCTCGCCGTCCAGATGCCCGAGTGGGGAGAGGAAGGCGACGGTGATCAGCAGCAGGCCGCCGGCGAAGCAGAGCATCCGCCAGGTGGGCACCGGGCGTCCCTCGCGGGTGAGGGTCAGGGCGCGGAAGGCGTAGGCGGTCGCCGCCAGGGTCAGGCCCGCGACCTGGAGCGGCTCGAAGTCGGGACCTCCGACGTGCGCGAGCGGAATCACGCACCAATCGTAGGTCCCCCTATATCCAGTCGATCCGCCTGAAGAAGGAGACGAGGAACACGACGAAGACCGCCATCAGTCCCAACGCCAGCACGTATCCGTAGTGCCAATGCAGCTCGGGCATGTTGTTGAAGTTCATGCCGTAGACGGATGCGATGAAGGTCGGCACCGCGATGATCCCGGCGATCGCCGAGATCCTCTTGACCACCTCGTTCTGGTTGACGCTGACCAGCGCGAGATTCGCCTCGAGCACGCTGGTGAGCAGCTCGCGCTGGGAGCTCACCTGCTCGTCGACACGGCGGGCATGGTCGGCGACGTCGCGGAAGAACCGGCGCAGCTCCTCGGGTACGCGCTCGAAGCCTCCCTGCTCGAGTGCGCCGAGCGGACTGAGCAGCGGCCAGACGGCGCGGTGGAACTCGATCACCTCACGCTTCACGTGGTAGATCCGGGCGGTCGGCGCGGGGATGTCGTCGTCGAAGACGTCCTTCTCGACCTCCTCGATGTCGTCCTCGATCGAGTCGACCACGGGCAGGTAGTCGTCGACGACCTTGTCGAGCACCGCCCAGACGGCCGAGGCCGCTCCCAGCCGGAGCAGGTCCGGCCGCGCCTCCAGCCGCTGGCGGGCCGAGGCCAGCTCGCTGCCCGGGCCGTGGCGGACCGTGATCACGTAGCTGCGCCCGGCGAAGATGTGGATCTCGCCGAAGTGCACCTCCTCACGGTCCTCGTGGTAGTCGGCGGTCCGGAGGACGATGAAGAAGTCCTCGTCGTAGTCCTCGATCTTCGGCCGCTGGTGCGCCATTTGGGCATCCTCGACGGCCAGCTCGTGCAGGCCGAAGAGCTTCGCGAGGCGATCCATGTCGCCCGGCTCCGGCTCGTGGATACCGATCCAGACGAACTCGCCCTCGCCGGCCTTTTCGGCGGAGGCGGCAGCCCGCTCGGGGCTGAGCGCCTCCTCATGCTGGCGCGCGCCGTCCTTGTAGTGGGCGCAGTCGATGATCATCGTTCGGCTCCGCTTTCGAGTTCCGGGCCGCGGTTCGGCTTCCTCCCGCTGGGCGGTTTCAGCCGAGAGCCGCGCTAGAGGCCCGTCTGCGCCTCGATCCGACCCGACTCGACCGCGGCCGAGAACTCCGCGTAGTCCCGCTCGTTCTGATCCGCGTACGCCTTCGCGAAGTCGCAGATGGCCCGCTCGAAGCCTTCGCCGGCACCAAGGTAGGAGGCGATCGCGATCCGGTCGCCCGAGCGCGCGTGGCCTCTGGCGAGCGTCTCGCCGCAGAGCGTGGCGTAGAGCCGCAGCTCGTCGCTGTCCATCGTCTCGATCTCGACCGATCCCTTGCCGTCCCAGAGCTGTCGCACGTAGAAGTCCCGCGGCTTGCCGTCGACCACCCCCTCGGCGCTGATCCAGCCGAGCAGGATGTCGCTTGCGGCCTGCATGAGGCGCTGCCCCTCGACCACCCGCCGCCCATGATGCCGGTATCGCGTCCGTCCGGCGAACGGCGCGAGGACCGACGGTCCGGCCTCCTTCACCTGGAGGAAGAGCGGGTCCTGGCGGTCACGGCCGAGCATCAGCACGATCCAGCATCGCGTGCCGACGCTCCCCACCCCCACGACCTTGTGGGCGACGTCCACGTATCGATAGCGATCCGCGAGGTGGCGGACGTCGGGATGGAGCGTTCCGCGATAGGCGTCCAGGAGCCCCCGGATCCGGGTCTCGACCGCGATCGGGTCATCGCCGTTCTGGAGCATGTCGTCGATCGGCACGATCAGCGGTGGGTCGCTCATGATCCGGAGCTCGCGGCCGTCGCGGCGAGTCAGCTTGGTGAGCGCGCGAAGACTGTCCTTGCCCTCCGCCTTCGCCACTCCCTTCGCGAGCGCCTTCCGCCGTCGCGATGAGATCGACTCGAGTACCCGCTCGACCATGTCGAGGTCCACGCGGGCGTACCAGACGTCGAGGTCCCGCATACGCGCCAGTCGCCGGATCTCGCTGCGGTAGCCGGCTGCCGCCGCGGCGATGGCGGCCCTTCGGCGGCCCGCCTTCAGTCCGAGCGCGCGCCCGGCGACGGCAAAGCTCGCGGCGAGGCGCTTGACGTCCCATTCGAACGGCCCGCGATGGGTCTCGTCGAAGTCGTTGATGTCGAAGATCAGCTGGCGATCCGGCGCCATGAAGACGCCGAAGTTAGAGAGGTGCGCGTCGCCGCAGAGCTGGACCTCGAGACCGGAGGAGGCACAGGACGCCAGGTCGGCCGCCATGATCGCGGCAGCTCCGCGGTAGAAGGCAAACGGCGAGGCGCCCATCCGTCCGTGCCTGATCGGAACGAGCTCAGGGACCCGCGTCGCGTCCTGGTGGGTAAGGGTGTCGACCGGATCCGGGCGATTGCCCGCGGGGTCCCAGTCGGCATGGCAGGAGCGCGGAGCTCGGGATCTGGCTGCCTTGCCGGCGGACTCTCGTTCCCTCGGAGTCGGTGCCGTTGTCGAGGCCACCGGGACAGCCTCTCACCTAACGAGCCACGAGGTCAACGGCTTCACCATCAGATCGCGGCGACCACCGGCCGCCCAGATAACCCTCGGGGCTGCGCCCCTCGCATAATGGAGCGGCCTGGCGGCCGCTAGCCGAGGGCGGATTCGATCTCGGCGATCGCCGCGCGCTCGTCGTCGCTCACGCGCTCGCCGCTGAGGCCGAGGAAGCCCTCCTTGCGGGCCTCCGCGACGCGCTCGGCGAG
>DATFPJ010000150.1:0-3137 GCA_035264865.1 Solirubrobacterales bacterium | reverse complement strand
AGAAGGTGTTGCAGCCGGCGACGGTCGGTGCCTGACGTAGCTCCCTCGCGCTCGTTCACCAAGGCGAGCGTCAGAGACGCGGAGGTGGAGGGGAAGCGCGTGCTCGTGCGCGCGGACCTGAACGTGCCGCTGGAGCAGGGCGAGATCACCGACGACTCCCGGATCCGGGCGTCGCTGCCGACGATCGAGTTGCTCCGCGAGCGCGGAGCGAGCGTCGTCCTGGTCTCCCACCTCGGGCGGCCAAAGGGCGTCGACCCGGACCTCTCGATGGCGCCGGTCGGCAAGCGCCTCGCCGAGCTGCTCGGGTCCGGGGTCGAGCTCGCGCCCGCGGTCGTGGGCGACCAGGTGTCGGCGATGGCGTCCGAGCTTCGGCCTGGCGAGGTCCTGTTGCTCGAGAACAGCCGCTTCGAGGAGGGTGAGACGAAGAACGACCCGTCCCTGGCCGAGGCGCTCGCCCGCCTGGCCGACCTCTACGTGAACGACGCCTTCGGCTCCGCGCACCGCGCGCACGCGAGCACCGAGGGCGTCGCCCATCACCTCCCCGGCTACGCGGGACTGCTGCTCGAGCGTGAGATGGCGGAGCTCACCGCGGTCCGCGACGACCCGAAGCGGCCGCTGGTCGTGGTGCTGGGCGGCGCCAAGGTCACCGACAAGCTCGGGGTGATCGACCGCTTCCTGGGCTTCGCCGAGGAGATCCTGATCGGCGGCGCGATGTGCTTCAGCTTCTTCAAGGCCGAGGGCCGGGACACCGGCAACTCCCTGGTGGAGGGCGAGGGGGTCGAGTCGGCCAAGCGCGTGCTCGCGGAGGCCGAGGGCTCCGATTCGATCCTGGAGCTGCCCGAGGACCTCGTGCTCGGCAGGGAGCTCGAGGCCGGCACGGAGACGCGCGAGCTGAACGGCGTGGACGTGCCGGAGGGCTGGATTGGGCTCGACGTCGGCACCAACACGACTGCGAACTTCGGCATGCGGATCGCGCGGGCCGGGACGGTCTTCTGGAACGGGCCGATGGGGGCATTCGAGGTCGAGCCCTTCGACGCCGGCACGCAGGCGATCGCCGAAGCGGTCGCGGCAGCACCGGGCCACACGGTCGTGGGCGGGGGCGACTCGGTGGCCGCGCTGCATAAGTTCAGGCTGGCGGATGCCGTCGACTGGATCTCCACCGGCGGCGGCGCGTCACTCGAGCTGATCGAGGGCCGGGAGCTGCCCGGCGTGGAGGCGCTGCTCGACGCGAGCGAGGTGCGTCGTGGCTGACCGAACGCCGCTGCTGGGGGCCAACTGGAAGATGCACAAGACGGTCGAGGAGACCGAGCGGTTCCTCGAGGACTTCCTGCCACGCGCCGCCGACGCCGCCGCGGAGGTGGTCGTCTGCCCGCCCTATCCATCGCTCGGCCTTGCGGCCGACCTCTGCGCGCAGACCGCGGTCCGGGTCGCGGCGCAGAACATGCACGAGGAGCCGGAGGGCGCCTACACGGGCGAGGTCTCCGCGCCGATGCTGGTGGAGCTGGGCGTCAATGGGGTGATCCTCGGCCACTCCGAGCGGCGCCAGTACTTCCGCGAGAGCGACCAGGCCCTGGCGCGCAAGGTCCCGGTCGCGCTCGACGCGGGCCTCGAGCCGATCCTCTGCGTGGGCGAGTCCGAGGCGCAGCGCGACTCCGGCGAGACCGAGGGCATCCTCACGCGCCAGATCGAGGCCGACCTCGCGAACGTCGCGGAAGAGCGGCTTGGAGGGGTCGTGATCGCCTATGAGCCGATCTGGGCGATCGGCACCGGTCGCACGGCCACCACTGAGCAGGCGCATGAAGCGATTGCGCTGATCCGCGGGTTGATCGAGTCGCGCTCGGCCGAGGCCGCAAGCGCGATCCGGATTCTCTACGGAGGCTCGGTGAAGCCGGACAACGCCGCCGAGCTGATCTCTCAGCCGGACATCGACGGGGCCCTGGTCGGCGGCGCCAGCCTCGATCCGGTCGACTTCGCGGTCATCGTCGACGCGGCGCGATGAGCCCGCTGCCAGCCGGCCCGAGCAGCGTGCCCGTGCCCTCGCTGGCGCTGGTGATCCTTGATGGCTGGGGGCTCGCGCCGGACGGCCCCGGCAACGCGATCTCGCAGGCCGCCACCCCGGTCTTCGATGAGCTCTGGGCCGAGTATCCCCACACCACGCTCAAGACCTCGGGCCGCGACGTCGGCCTTCCCGACGGGCAGATGGGCAACTCGGAGGTCGGTCACCTCAACCTGGGCGCGGGCGCGATCGTGAAGCAGGATCTCGCACGGATCGACGACGCGATCGCGGACGGGAGCTTCTTCGAGAACCCGGCCCTGCGGGCGGCCTGCGGGTCGGCCCGGGAATCGCGACGCGGGCGCCTGCACGCGATCGGCCTGATCTCCGACGGCGGGGTTCACTCGGGCTGGGAGCACATCGAGGCGGTGATCGAGCTCGCGGGGGAGGAGGGCGTTTCCGACGTCGTGCTCCACGCGCTCACCGACGGCAGGGACACGCTTCCTCATGGCGGTGCCGGCTACGTCGAGGAGGCGCGGCGCTGGCTGCGCCACACCGGCCGAATCGGTACGGTTGCCGGCCGCTACTGGGGGATGGACCGCGACCGTCGCTGGGATCGCACGAAGCGCGCCTACGACGCCATCGTCCACGCCAGGGCGCCGCGCGCCGAAGACGCGGTCGCCGCGATCCGCGAGTCCTACGAGCGCGACGTCACCGACGAGTTCATCGAGCCCGTCGTGATCGGCGACTACGACGGCGCCGAGCCGGACGAGCCGTTCATCTTCATCAACTTCCGCCCGGACCGGGCGCGGCAGCTCACCCGCGCGCTCGGCGAGCCCGACCTCGCCGAGTTCGACCGCGGCGGGGGGGAGCCCTTCGAGGTGACCACGATGACCGAGTACCAGCACGGCTGGCCCTATCCCGTCGCGTTCCGGCCCAGGGACCCGGAGGTCACCCTCGCCGAGGTGCTGGCCGAAAACGGCGATCGCCAGTTGCACGTCGCGGAGACCGAGAAGTACGCGCACGTCACCTACTTCTTCAACGGCGGCCGCGAGCAGGAGTGGGGCGGGGAGGAGCGTTTCCTCGCTGACTCGCCGCGCGACGTGCCGACCTACGACCACAAGCCGGAGATGAGCGCCGCCGG
>DATFPJ010000149.1:0-4105 GCA_035264865.1 Solirubrobacterales bacterium | reverse complement strand
GTACGCAGCGCCGTGAAGGCGTCGACGTCCGTGCGGTCATCGCCGCCGTAGAGCGCCGCCTCGATGGACCGCCCGTCGGCGTCCTCGGGCGCGGAGAACGTGGAGAGCAGGGCGGCGACGGCGATCCCCTTGTCGATCGCGACGTTGGGCCGGATCTCCAGCACCTTTCGCCCGCGGTGAGCGGCGAGCCCGAGCCAATCCGCCTCGCTGGCGACCTCGTTCGCGAGTGACTCCGCCTCGGCTTCATTCGAAGCCCCGCGCCAGTGCAGCGCGACGATCGCTCCCTTGTCCTCGATCCGGATGCCCGCCCCTTCCAGGGTGGAGCGATTGAGGCCCTCGATGAACCGGGGGGCGTCCGACTCGTGTCCGTCAAGCGAAGGGTCCGGGCGCACCTCGGACTCGCCGGGGAGCAGCAGCTCGAAGCCGTGGTTGCCCGAGTACGCGAGCTCGGCGAGGCCGACCACCTCGCGGGCGTCCCGGGCGCGACGGCCGCTGAGGCAGCCGACGAGGGCATAGCGGCGGGCCAGCTCGCGGAGCAACTCGCGGGTCCGCTCGGGCACCGCGGCCTCCGAGGGCTTGATCACGATCGGGGCGATGGTGCCGTCGATGTCGGTGAGGACCGCGGCGCGGCCCGGGTCCCCGCGAAGCGGCGCGATCAGGCGGTCCAGTTCCGCGACGTCCGCGCTCTCCTCTCCCGGTGGGGCGTTCATCGAGGGCTCTAGTATCGCCCGCCACCATGATGAGCACTCGGACCCTGAAGCTGGCGGCGATCGGCACCGCCGCCGGGGCATTCAGCGGCCTGCTCGGTGTGGGGGGAGGCAGCGTGATGGTGCCGTTGCTGATCGTCTGGCTCGGCTACGGCGAGAGGGAGGCGACCGGGACGAGCATGATGGCGATCGTCGTGATCGCCGCTCTGGCGGTGACGCTGCAGGCGTTCTACGGCAACGTCGATCCACCGAACGCCGCGCTGGTCGGCCTCCCCGCGATCGGCGGGGCGATCGCCGGCACCGCGCTCCAGCAGCGCCTCCCGGAGCGCGCGATCTCGCTGCTCTTCGCCGTGCTGCTGGTCGTGATCGCCGTGGAGCTGATCATCCCGTGAGCTCGGTCGCGGCGGCGCTGATGGGATTCGCCGGTGGGATGGTCGGCGGACTGCTTGGGGTGGGCGGCGGGATCCTGTTCGTCCCGGCCCTCGCCATCTTCATGGACGAGTCGCAGGTCCGGGCCGAGGCCACCTCACTGCTCGCGATCGTGCCGGTCGCGATGGTCGCGGTCTGGCGCCAGCTCGGCTACGGGAACGTCAGGGTCCGCGAGGGCCTGGTGATCGGCGCGCTTTCCCCGCTCGGGGTCGGGATCGGGGTGGTGGTGGCGAATGCCGTCTCGCAGCGGGCGTTGGAGCTGATCTTCGGCTGCCTGGCGCTCGTGATCGCGGCGCAGCTGGTGATCAGGGCGCTCCGGCCCCCGGCGCCGACTAAAGACCCTGCTCCAGAGCGCCCTTGACGCCCGCGTCGAGCGCATTCAGGCGCTGAAGCGCGAGCGCCTCGGGCGTCCCGAAGCCGCGGCCACCTGCGCCGGAGCGGGTGCCCTCCGGACCATGGTGTGAGAGCACGCAGTGCAGGAGCGCGGCTCGCCGCTCCGCGGGGAGGTCCTGGGCGGCGGTCCCGACGATCTCCGCGCCGAGGGCGAGGTGGCCGAGCAGGCGGCCCTCCTCGGTGATCCCGAACTCCGCGCCGTAGGTGAACTCGCGCACCTTGCCGACGTCGTGGAGGAGGGCGGCCGTCATCAGCAGGTCCGAGTCGAGCCGCGGGTGGAGCTGGCAGACCTCGAGCACGAGGGTGCCGACGGCGACGGTGTGCTCGAGCAGCCCACCCACGTAGGCGTGGTGTCCCGCCCTGGTGCAGGGGGCGCGGCGGAACTCCTCGGCGACGGGCTCCGCGAACAGGACTCGCTGGACGATCCGCCGCAGCGCCGGATCGTGAATCTCCCGGCTCAGATGCTCGAGAAAGCCCTCGAGCTCCTCGGCGTCGCGGTACGCCGCCGGCAGGAAGCCGGTCGGGTCGAGCTCGCCCTGCTCGATCGACTGGACGTCCTCGACCTCGGCGACGAGCTCGCCGCGAAAGCGCTCCACCTTCCCCGAGACCCGGATCGCATCGCCTCGCTCGAATCGCGCCGCGAGCCGGTCCACGTCGCGGAAGGCCCGGGCCGCGATCGAGCCCGTGCGGTCGCGCAGCTCCATCGAGAGATAGATCGATCCGTTCCGGGCGGAGAGTCGGTCCTTGCGCACACAGGCGTAGACGCCGTCGAAACGCTGGCCCGGTCGCAGCTCGGCGACGGGATTCGTGGCCTGTGTCGCATCCATTCCTTTGAGTCTCCAAAGCCGACCGGACGCGTCAACCGGTCCACCGGACACGCCCGAGTCGCTAGTCTCGAACGATGGACGCGCTCGCCTGGGAGGCCGAGCCCCCGGACCTCCGATCCCCCGTCATGGTCTGCGCCTTCGCCGGCTGGAACGACGCCGCCGGCGCAGCGACGACTGCTCTCACCACTGCGGTTGAGGCACTCGACGCCGACCTGATCGCGCAGATCGACCCCGAGGAGTTCTTCGACTTCCAGGCGAACCGGCCCACGATCCGAATGACCGAGGGCCAGACCCGCGAGATCGAGTGGCCGGGCAACGTGCTGCTGGCGGCCACCCCCGCCGGCGCCGAGCGGGATCTCGTGCTGCTCGCGGGGACCGAGCCCAACCTGCGCTGGCGGACCTTCGCCGACGGAATCGCCGACGCCGCGGAGATGCTGGGCGTGGAGATGGTCGTCACGCTGGGCGCCTTGATCGCGGACGTGGCCCACACGCTGCCCGTGCCGATCACCGGGCTCGCCTCTGACGAGGCGCTGGTCGAGCAGCTCGACCTGGCGCGCTCGAACTACGAGGGACCGACGGGCGTGGTCGGCGTCCTCCACGACGCCTGCGGCCGTCGCGGGATCCCGTCCGCGAGCCTGTGGGCGGCGGTGCCGCACTACGTAGCCGCGGTGCCCAACCCGAAGGCCGCGCTGGCGCTCCTGCGCCGGCTCGAGGGACTCGTCGGGGTCGCGGTGGAGGCCTCCGGCCTGGAGGAGGAATCCGATTCCTACGAAAGCCAGGTGAGCCGCGCCGTCGCCGCCAACCCGGAGATCGAGGAGCTCGTGCAGCGGCTCGAGGCCGAGCAGGCGGATCGCCTCGATATGGAGGATGACGTCCCGTCGGGCGAGGCTCTGGCGCGGGACTTCGAGCGCTACCTGCGCCAGCAGGGAAACGGCTAGCCGAGCAGGCGCTCGATCAGGCGGCGAAGCTGCGGCCTGAACTCGGCCGCGGCCTGGGCCGGATCGTCCTCCCGCGCGAGCACTCGCTCGCCGAGACCGTCGATCGCGGCGACGACGAGGCTCGCGTCGGCCGCCGGGTCCGTGCTGCCGAGCTTCTCCATCGCTCCGGCGACCGCAAGCTGGACCGCGTCGCACCACGCCGTGGCGGGCTCTCGCAGGTCCGGCCGCCGGCCGGCCTCGAGCCAGAGCTCGTACTCGGCGATGTAGGCGTCGCGATCTTCGATCTCGAAGACCAGTTGGTCGAGCAGCATGTCGGCCAGCTGCCGAGGGCTGCCCGCCTTGCGGAATTCGTGCCCGAGGGCGATGTGCCGGTCCGCCTCCTTCCGCGCCACGTGCTCGAGCGCCTGCCCGAGCAGATCGTCGCGCGAGTCGAAGTAGTAGGTCGTCGAGCCCAGTGGAACGCCGGCTTCCTCGGCGACGGCCCGGTGGGTGACCGCCTGGCGCCCGGAGCGGCCGATGACGCGAAGGGTCGCATCGAGGATCTGCTCCCGGCGTCCCGGCGTCGTCTGCGTCGCCACCTCCATCAGGCTAGTTGGCCGCTGAGAGGTTGAGCCCGACGACGCCGCCGATCACCAGCGCGATGCTCGCGAGCTTGAGCGCGTTGACCGTCTCG
Organism: Solirubrobacterales bacterium; assembly: GCA_035264865.1. Lineage (GTDB taxonomy): Bacteria > Actinomycetota > Thermoleophilia > Solirubrobacterales > 70-9 > DASUPK01. The sequence continues at coordinate 138 of DATFPJ010000149.1, read as the reverse complement.
CCGAGCGCCGCCATCCCGATCACCGCGACGGCGGCCGTGCCCACCCCCGCCCAGACCGCATAGGCGAGGCTCACCTCCAGCTCGCGCAGGGCGAGCGCGGTGAGCCACAGCGAGACCGCGTAGGTGGCCACGACGAGC
>DATFPJ010000148.1:0-3907 GCA_035264865.1 Solirubrobacterales bacterium | reverse complement strand
CGCCACCAGCTCCTCGCCCTCGCGGTCGTGACCCGGGATCACGCAGGTGACCGTCTCCGGTCCGTCGTAGCGGTCCCGGATCCGAACGCTGACGTGATCGCGGATCCGGAGCAGCTGGCGGCGCCTCGTGTGCTCGACCTCAATCGCCACGGCGCGGACGGCGACCCGCTCGCTCGCCTTCCACACCCACGGGAAATGGGTCTCGGCGTCCCCGCCGCGGCGCCCGTGAAGATCTCCTCGAGGGCGTCGCGCTGCGCTGCGGCGGCGCCCGCATCGAGATAGAGGATCCAGGTCCAGGGCGAACCCTCCTCATCATCGCTGTAGGTCAGCGCCAGCGCAACGGGTTGCCCGCTGAGATCGACACCGTCCCCGTCGCCCTGGTCGATCAGCCAGGAGAGGACGCCGGTGCAGATGCCGTGGGTCGAGCGGCCACCCGGGACACCGTCGATTCTCCGGCAGGGACAGATCGGATCGCAGTTGCAGGACTCGAAGTAGCTGCCGCTGATCCGCCAGCTCACCCGCTCAGACTAGACGCGTGCGGTTCAGCCGCCCGCGGACTCGATCCGGTAGTCGAGGGCGACCATCCCGTTCTTGTGGGGAGTCACCCCGGTGAGCTGCATCGGCGGGCCGGGCAGGCCCCGGTCGAAGAGCGGCTTCCCGTCGCCGAGCACGACCGGCACGACGGTGACGAGAACCTCCTCGAGGAGACCCGCGTCCGCGAACTGCGAGGCCACGTTGCCGCCGCCGACGACCCAGAGGTTGCCCTCTCCGGCCGAGGCCAACATCTCGTGGTAGAGGTCCGGCACCTTCGCGTTCTCGATCCGCACGTCCACCCCTTCGCCATCGGGAACGTCGAGGTCGCGCGAGCTCAGGACCCAGTAGGGCTTGTCGACATAGGGCCATTTCCCGCTGTCGGCGAACTGGCCGAGGATGAACTCGTAGGTGACCGACCCGCTGACCAGGGCGCCGACGCCTTCGTAGAAGCGCTCATAGGAGCCGCCCTCGCTCATCGGCCCGGCCTCCGCGCTCGCGGCCTCGAACGACCCCTCGTAGCCGATCAGCCAGTCGAGTCCGTCGTCGGCGTCCGCGATGTAGCCATCGAGTGTCGCCGCGCAGTAGTACTGCGTGCTCATTCACTCCCCCATCCGGTAAATCGGGTTGCTCCTCGGCTTCGCCTGCGGAGCACCCTCGTATAACGACATGGGCGCTACTGGGCTCGAACCAGTGACCTCCAGCTTGTCGAGCTGGCGCTCTCCCAACTGAGCTAAGCGCCCCTGGGTGGGAAATGTAGCGCCGGTCGGCCCTAGGCGACAGGAGCCGTGGGCGCCTGAACCGTGGTGGGCGACTCCGGCATGAGCCCCTTCGCCCGCATCGTGATCTTGAAGGTCTCGAGGGTGTCGTACTTCGGCTGCCAGTCCGCGGTCGACTTGAGCTTCTCGGTCGAGACGACCCAGGGATAGCGGATGAAGTCCAGGTTGCCCGCCGGCGCCTCGGTCCGCGGGACGCGCAGTTTCCAGAGCGCGCTGTTGAAGCGCTTCATGTTCTTCAGCGAGATCTGACGGGTCTTCTTGCCGACCAGCTCGGCGGCACGGCCCCAGGTGAGGAGGCCGTCGCCCGCCAGGTTGAAGGCGCCGGCGTGCTTGCCATCCAGCAGTGCGATCAGCGCCGAGACGACATCGTCCTCGTGGACGAGCTGAAACTCCTCGTCCACGCCGTCGAGGATCGGGACGAAGGGGTTGTTGGCGAAGGCGCGGACGATGTAGTTGTCCACGCTCGGGCCGAAGACGATCGAGGGGCGCACGATGGTCATCACCGCATCCGGGTTCTCGAGTGCCCAGAGCTGGGCGATGCGATCGGAGTCGGCCTTGTGCTTGGCGTAGGAGAAGTCGGGGGCCCCGCGGACGGGCCAGTCCTCCGCGATTGGCTTGGGGTTGTCCGGGAAGGCGCCGTAGGCGGTGGCGGATGAAGTCTGGATGACCTGCTTGACGCCGGCGTCCGCGGCCGCCTGCAGGACGGCCTGGGTGCCGTTCACGTCGATGTCGTACATCTTGGCCTCGTCGCGGATCGGGTTGAGGACGAAGGCGAAGTGCAGGAGCGCGTCGATCTCGTTGCGCTCGAGCAGCTCGCGCATCTTGGCCCGGTCGCGGATGTCGGCCTTGACGAACTCGTGCTTCGGCCAGGTGCGAGGGGGCGGTCGCAGATCGACGTCGACGATCCTCTCGGTCTCCTCCCGGGAGGCCAGCTCGTCCGTCAGCCGCCCGCCGATGTACCCGGAGCCGCCTGTGATCAGGTACCGCACGATTCGCATCCTATACCTGGCCCGCTGGCCAGCGTCTGCGAGCGGTCGCTCACGGATCGCGACACTGTGGGAAAGCCGCAGACTTCGCAGAATTCCCCGCAATTCACGAGTGAACTGCAACCTATTCCGAGATCTCGTGTTAGTTTCTCTTGACAGGCTCAAGTTCAGCCGACCGGCGGCCGACCTTTGAGCCAAGAGACTTGAAGGACCGACGGGCCGGTGAAGGGGAATTTCGCCGGCGGCACGTCCTTTCGGATACAAAGGGCCCCTCACGGGGCCCTTTTCCGTTCCCCCAGCCGCCCCGTCTCGCTACGGCGCCGCGGATCTCTCGACCTCCAGCGTGAGGCCGGCCACGCCGGTCACGGTCACGGCGTCCCCGATCTCCGCACGGTCGTCGCAGCGGGCGTGCCAGATCTCACCGCGCAGGCGGACCCGGCCGACCGGGTCGCAGGTCTCGATCACCTCCGCCCTTCTGCCGATCAGGGCCTCCGCGCCGGTGCTGACCCGGTAGCGGCGCAAGAAGCGGATCCAGAAGCCGACCTCCGCCACCTCGATCACGATCGCCGCCGTCACCGCGGCGATGCCCCAGCCGGGCGGCAGGACGAAGATGGCGAGGACGATCGCGCCGACCAGGATCACTGCCCGGCGATGCTATGTCGCGCTAGGCGCTGTGGGGCGAGGCCGGGTTGCGCCGGGTGGTCGGCGCGGTGCGGGTCTTCTCGTCCTCGTCGATCGGCGGCGGTGCCTCTGCGACGGCGAACTCCTCGGTGGGCCGGACGGACACCTTCTCCTTCTTGACGCGTTCCCGCGCGCCGGCGAGGGCCTCGTCCATCTCCCGCTCGCAGGCCTCGATCCGCTGTTCGATCGCGGCGATTCGCTCGCGGAGGCGCTGCATCTCGTTCTGGTCCTCGCGGTAGGCGGCCTCACCGAGCTCCGCGACACGCTGCTCGCGCTCACTGCGGAGGGCGCGAATCTCGTGGCGCATCGAGACGATCCGCCGGGAGGCCTCGCCCCAAGCGCCAGCCGTGACCCGCGCGAGACCGAAGTGGCGGCCCGCTCCGTCGGCGGCCCGCACCGCGAGGCGGGGCAGCGTGCTGGCGGGCCAGCGGCGGCTGGCGTCGAGCGCCAGCGCGATCAGCACGGCACCCGCGGCGAGCCAGATGAGTCCGGCAACCAGCGCGCCGGAGGCGAGCACCACGATCGCCACGGCCAGAGCGCCGATGCCGAGCGCAAGCGCCAGCGTGGGCGGAACCAGGCCGAATATCCGCGGCTCCGCGGATTCGAGGCGCACGCGCGGCGCCGCCGCCTCTTGTGGCGGTTCGGCCGTACCGCGCCGGTCGGGCTCGACGCTCACCGCCTCCTGCTTCCCTGCTTGTCCGTGTCGAAAACGGTGGCGGGTGCAGATGCCGCGATTGGGTCATCGCCTGCCGGGAAGAAGATCGGCGCGATGCGGATCATTCCTCTGTTGATCATCGGGACGATCGTCATGTTCATGTCCGGGCTGATCGCACCGCGTCGCTCGAAGCGGCTGCAGGGATGGGTGGACGGCCACCTGAAGAGCGCCGAGGAGAAGGGCGAGCGGAACGCGGGCTGGGTCGGCGACTGGAC
>DATFPJ010000147.1:0-2272 GCA_035264865.1 Solirubrobacterales bacterium | reverse complement strand
CGAGAGGTCCGGGCTGTAGCCCGTGGTGTCGGCGAGCGCCCCGGGCTCCTCGATCGAGCGCAGGAACATGCCGACGCGCTCGTCGGCGCCGCGCAGCTCGAGGATCTCCTCGACGACCGCGCGGTACTCCTGCATCAGCTCGTGCGTGTGCTCGTCGTCCGGATGGCCGTCGTGGATCTCTTGGACTTCGACGCGCAGTTGGTCGCTGTCGGCGGGCTGTGCGGCTCCGGCAAGCCCTCGATGGAGGCCGACCACGGTGGCGACATGGGCGCCGCCCGGCAGCCGGCCGCGCTCGATGACCTCGGCGACGATGCCGATGCGGCCGAATTCGCCGTTCTGGCGGGGCAGCAGGAAGACGCGGTCCTCGTCACCGGTGTCCACCGGCAGGGTGGCCGTGATCGAGGGGAAGACGATCGCTTCGTCGAGTGGGATCAGAAGAAGGCTCATGGCTAAGTCCAATTTCTGTAGTTGGTACAGAGAGAGGATAGCCAATGAGGAACCTCGCCCAGCGCGGGGCCGCCTTGGTCGGCGCATGGCCGACAGAAGCGTCCCGGGGTTAGTCTCCGCGCCGATGGCGAACGTTCACATCCTGCTGCCGGCGCAGCGCTACGTCTTCGCCGTCTCGAACGGTCAGGCGGAGGCGGCCACCATCGATAGCTCCGCGGAGGGGTTCCAGCGCTACAAGTCTCTCCAGCAGGGAGGGAGGACGGCGGGGATGGTCGCGTTCCCCAACACCCTCCTGGTCCGCGGCGAGCGCGACTACCTGGTCGATCCCGGCCTGATCATGCAGGGCGCGCCCGTGATCGGCGCGATGCAGGAGCTCGGAGTCGACCCGAATGACGTCAAGGACGTGATCCTGACCCACCTCCACTTCGATCACGCCGAGGGGATGGCCGGCTGGCCGATGCGGCGCACATACGTGCACCGGATCGAGACCGAGGCGCCATACGCGCAGATCGTCTCCGGGCAGCTGGAGATGGCGAACCTCGAGGTCCTCGACGGGGAGGAGGGCGAGATCGAGCCCGGTCTGCGCTGGATCCTCACCCCGGGCCATTCGGACGGGCTGATCTCCCTGCTGGTCGACACGGCTGACGGGCTCGTCGTGATCGCCTCCGATTGCGTCGGGCCGCTGCCCGAGTACTTCGACCGGATGGAGCTTCCCGAGGACTTCGGCCCCGAGCGCGAGCAGCTGCTGGAGCAGTGGCGGCGGATCCGCGACCTCGACCCGGCGGTCGTGATCCCGGGTCACTACCCGCCGGTGAAGCTCGGCTAGCGAGGTCGTCGGCCGTCAGGTTGTCCAGCCAGCCAACCTCCTAGAGTGGGGCCCGTGGAAGCCACGAAGACCCGGGAGCTGAGCGGGGAGAAGGCCCAGCGGATCGTCGAGGCAATGCGCTCGAGCGTGGCCCGGCGGGGGATCGCCGGCTCCACCTTCGAGCACGTCGCCCGCGAGGCGGGCGTCAGTCGCGGGCTGCTCCACTACTACTTCGGGACCAAGGAGGCCCTGCTGGTCGAGGTGGTGCGCCGCGACACCGAGCACCGCATCGCCCGGCTCGACGAGCCGCTCGCCGGCGCCGCATCCGTGGACGAGCTGCTCGAGATCCTCGTCGCCGACCTCCAGGACTCGATCCAGAACGAGCCCGGCTTCTGGGTCCTGCTCTTCGACCTCTTCACCGCCGGCCGGCGGAATCCGGAGATCCAGCGGGAGGTGGGGGAGCTCTTCAACCGGACCCGTGCCCATGTCGCCGAGATCCTGAGCGCGAAGCAGACCGAGGGCGTGATCTCGCCGCGGCTCGAGATCGACGCGGTGGTCGCGCTGCTGTTCGCGATGGCTGACGGCATCGCGCTGCAGGTGCTCTCGGATCCCGACCGCGATCACACCGGTGTCATCGCGGCTGGAACGGAAGCGGCTCGCCACATCCTCGCTCCCGCTCGCGCGTAGGCTGCCCGGCGTGATCTGGCAGGAGCCCGCCAAGGGCGGCTACCCCGACCGCTCCTTTCTCGCGCTGCCCGGGGAGGAGCGCATGGGCGCGGCGCGGCGGGGCCTGATCCCGTACTCGCCTCTGGGGTACCTGACCGAGCTCGAGATGACCGAGGGCTCGCGCGGCCACTCCACCTTCTCCATGCCTGCCTCTCCGTGGTTCGCGAACTCGTCCGGCCTGATCTCGGGAGGCGTGCTCGCCGTGATCGGTGACGCCGCCCTCGGCTCGGTCGTGCACTCCGATGTCGGGCCCGGTCAGGGAATGACGACCGCGGAGCTCTCCATGTCGTTCCT
>DATFPJ010000146.1:0-4831 GCA_035264865.1 Solirubrobacterales bacterium | reverse complement strand
GCGATCGCCGACGTGCTCCGCGATGCCCCCGACCAGACGATCATCTGGGGCGAGCGGCTCTGGCGGAGCCCCGGCGCCGTCGAGGCCCTGCTCGCCTGCGCGCGCGAGCTGGAGATGCACAAGCGGATCGGCCCCGGGCTGCTCGAGGTGCCCGAGGAGGCGAACGGCCGGGGCCTGCGCGAGGTCGGCTGCCTGCCCGGAGCCGGCCCGGGTCTCACCCCGGTCGATGCGGGTCGCCGGAGCGCCGAGATCAAGGATGGGCTGGCGTCCAACGAGCTCGGGTTCCTCCTGATCGCCAATTCGGATCCTGTTCGGACGCATCCGGATACGGAGGGGTGGCGCAAAGCCCTTTCCGGTTCCTTCGTCGTCTCGATCTCGGCCTTCGACGACGAGTCCACGAAGCTGGCGAACCTCGTCATCCCGGCCGAGACCCACGCCGAGAAGGAGGGCACGGTCACCCACCCGGACGGCCGCCTCCAGCGCCTGCGCCGCAACGTCCCGCTCCCCGAGGGCATGCTCCCCGGCTGGCGCTTTCTGGCTGCGGTGGCAGCGGAGCTGGGCGCGGCCCTACGGGCGGACTCGCCGGCGGACGTCTTCGACGCGCTATCGAACGAGGTCGCCTTCTACGACTCGCTCACGTACGAGGAAATCGGCGGCCGCGGCCTGCGCTGGGGCGACCGTGACCCGGGCCAGTCGTGGACCCCGCGCGGTGCGACGGCGGCGGGTCCGGCCGCTGGAGCTCCGCCTGAGCCGCCCAGCACGGGCGGCGCGCTCGTCCTGGGCACGTACCGAGACCTCTGGGCGACGGACGTGACCAAGCGCAACCCGGCCCTCCGCTTTCTCATGCCGAAGCAGAAGCTGGAGCTCCACGCGAAGGACGCCGAGGCGCTTCAGATTTCGAACGGCGACAACGTGACGGTCTCCGTCAACGGCCACAGCATCGAGGCCACCGTCGCGATCCGCGAGCGGATGCGTGAAGGCGCCGCCTTCCTGATCGAGGGCACCGACGACGCGAACGGCAATCTGCTGACAAACGGCGTCCCTCAGTCGATCGAGGTGGCGAAGCGATGAGCCTGCCCCTCGCCGACGTCGGCTACGTCGAGGCGACCTGGGTGATGGTGGTGAAGAGCCTGATCATCTTCCTCGGCGTGTTCGCGATCGTCCCGGTCCTGACCGTCGTCGAGCGCAAGCTGATCGGCCGCTTCCAGAACCGCTACGGACCGAATCGCGTCGGCCCGGTCGGCCTCGGGCAGCCATTGGCCGACATCGTCAAGCTCGCCGGGAAGGAGATGTTCCGCCCGCAGGCGGCCGTGCCCTTCCTCTACGCGATCGCGCCGGCGATCGTGATCTTCTCGGGAATCATCACCCTCGCGATCCTGCCCTTCGGGAACGTCCAGGACGGGATCGGCCTCTACGGGATCGACGTCTCGATCGGCGTCCTCTACTTCTTCGCCTTCAGCTCGATCTCGTTCTACGGGCTGCTGCTCGCCGGCTGGTCCTCCGGGTCGAAGTACAGCTTCCTGGGCGCGATGCGCTCCGCCGCGCAGCTGATCTCCTACGAGGTCTCGATGGGCCTCGCGCTGCTCGGCGTGGTGATGATGACCGGCTCCCTCTCGCTCACCCACATCGTCGACGGGCAGGGCGGGATCTGGAACATCGTCCCGCAGCTCATCGGCTTCCTGATCTTCATGGTCGCCGGGTTCGCGGAGACCAACCGCGCCCCGTTCGACCTCCCGGAGGCGGACGCCGAGCTGGTCCAGGGCTACATGACGGAGTACGGCGGGATGCGCTTCGGCTCCTACCTGCTCGCGGAGTACCTCGAGATGTTCGTCGTCTCCGGCATCGCCGTGACCTTCTTCCTGGGCGGCTGGATGGGTCCGGGCCCGGGCTGGCTCGACCCGGTCTGGATGGTGGCGAAGACGCTCTCGCTGGTCGCGTTCTTCATCTGGGTGCGGGCCACGCTGCCGCGCCTCCGCTACGACCAGCTGATGGCGCTCGGCTGGAAGGTGATGCTGCCCCTGGCCACGCTGAACATCCTCGCGACGGCCGTGATCGTGACGGTGTCCTGATGGAGGCGAAGCTCAACACCGAGAAGACCGACTGGACCGAGTTCCCCTACCTCGAGAACGAGCAGGACGTGATCGCGGTGCAGCGTGGCCCGAAGCCGGGCGGCCCCGGCGGCGCCTATCGCGCCTTCGGCGAGACGCTGCGCGGCCTGCGCACGACCCTCGGGCGGGTGCTCGAGGGCACCGTGACGATCCAGTACCCGGAGGAGAAGACGCCGGTCTATCCCCGCTTCCGCGGCCGGCACAAGCTGCACCGCTTCGAGGACACGGGTCTCGAGAAGTGCGTCGGCTGCTCGCTCTGCGCCGCCGCCTGTCCCGCCGACTGCATCCGGGTGGTCGCCGCCGAGAACGATCCGGAGCACCGCGTCTCGGCGGGCGAGCGCTACGCCGAGGTCTACGAGATCAACCTCTCCCGCTGCATCTTCTGCGGCTACTGCGAGGTCGCCTGCCCATTCGACGCGATCACGATGGGCCACGACTACGAGATGGCCGACTACAACCGCTCGGACCTGATCTTCACCAAGGAGATGCTGCTGGCCGAGCCGATCGACCGGACACCGCTGAGGCGGGAGGGCGAGTGAGCGATGACCGGTGAGCAGCCGGAGTCGGAGCTCCTGACGGCCTTCCGACGGGCATTCGATGAGGGGAACCGCGCCTGGAATGAGGGAGATGTCAAGCGGGCGTACGCCGCCCTTCCCGAGCAGCTGGAGTACCGGCTCGCCCCGACCTGGCCCGACGCTCGCATGCTGCGGAGCCGGGATGAGGTGATCGCCTTCTTCGAGGCCTTTCAGGAGACCTTCCCCGACGCGCGAACCGCCTCACACGAGTACATCGAGGCGGACGGGGGGACTTTGATCGTCGGTTTCAGGGTGACGGGAAGCGGGCGGAGCTCGGGCGCCGGGACCGAGATGGAGATCTGGCAGGTCTGGAAGGTTCGGACGGGAGACGACGGCTTGACCACGACCAGCGTCACGGAGTTCACCGATCGGCAGGAGGCGCTGGAGGCTGCCGACGTCAACCGGCCGATCGTGCGGGGGGCCGAGTGAAGGAGGTCGCGTTCTTCGCCGGAGCGATCGGCGCGCTGGGCGGCGCGATCGCGGTGATCGCGCTCCGCAACGCCTTCTATAGCGTGCTCGCGCTGATCGTTCACCTGATCTCGCTCGCCGGGCTCTTCCTGCTGCTGCAGGGCGAGTTCATCGCCGCGGCGCAGATCGTGGTCTACGCCGGGGCCGTGATGGTGCTCTACGTCTTCGTCGCCGCCTACGTCGGCAACGTCGACGAGCCGCTCTGGGAGCCGATCCCGGGCCAGCGCTTCATCGCGCCGCTACTCGGCATCGCGCTCTTCGTCGAGCTCGCGATCGCGATCACCGGCTCGGGCCTCTCGTCGATCGACACGGGCGGCGCAACGGTCCCGCTCGGCTTCGGCTCACCCTCGGCGATCGGCAAGCTGCTGCTGGAGCGCTTCCTGATCGCCTTCGAGGCGGCGTCCCTCCTGCTGTTGGTAGCGGCAGTAGGGGCCGTTGTACTGGCCGGGAGGCACTCACAGGGACCGGCCGCGGGGCGCCCCGCGGCCGGTCCCCCGGAGACCCCCTGACCATGGACATCACCTGGTTCCTCGTGCTCAGCGCTCTCCTGTTCGCCGTCGGCGTCTCGGGAGTCCTGCTCCGCCGCAGCCCCCTGGTGATCCTGCTCTGCCTCGAGCTGATGCTGAACGCGGGCAACCTGGCGCTGCTCTCCTTCTCGAAGATGCTGGGCAACCAGGACGGCCAGGTCTTCGCGCTGATCGTGATGGTGATCGCCGCCTGCGAGGTGGTGGTCGGCCTCGGAATCATCGTCGCGGCTTACCGCCGCCGCATCCCGCTGAACGTCGACGACCTGCGCACGCTGCGCGGCTGATCCTTGAGCGCGACCGCGTACGGCTGGCTGGTCCTCGCCTTCCCGCTCGCCGGGACGCTGATCAACGGCCTCGGCTTCAGCCGGCTGCCGGGGCGCCTCCCGGGCTGGATCGGCACCGCCGCGATCTGCCTCTCCTTCCTCGCCTCGCTCGGGATGCTGTTCCAGCTACTCGACGTCGGCACCTCCGAGCGGCACTTCACCTCCTCGCTCTACGACTACGCGAGCGCCGGCGGGCTCGACGTCAAGCTCAACATCCTGGTCGACCCGCTGTCGGTCTTCATGTGCCTGGTGGTCAGCGGCGTCTCGGCTCTGATCCACCTCTACTCGGTCAGCTACATGACCTCGGACCGGGGATACGCCCGGTTCTTCACCTACCTCAACTTCTTCGTCTTCTCGATGCTGCTGCTGGTCCTCGCCGGCAACCTCGTGCTGCTGATCGTCGGCTGGGCCTTCGTCGGCTTCGCCTCCTACGCGCTGATCAGCTTCTGGTACCGCCGAACGACCGCGACCGCCGCCGGCATGAAGGCATTCGTGATCAACGTGATCGGCGACGTCGGCATGGTGCTCGCCGCCTTCTTCATCTTCCGCGAGCTCGGCACCTTCGACCTCGAGGGCCTGTTCGGCGCCGCCCAGCAGAGCTTCCACACGAACCAGGGCGTCGTGGTTGTGATCTGCCTGCTGCTGATGGTGGGCGCCTTCGCCAAGTCGGCGCAGATCCCGCTCCACACCTGGCTGCCCGACGCGATGGAGGGGCCCACCCCGGTCTCCGCGCTGATCCACGCGGCGACCATGGTGACCGCCGGCGTCTACCTGATCGCGCGCTTCTGGCCGGTCTTCGAGCTGGCACCCACGGCTGCCGACATAGTCGC
>DATFPJ010000145.1:0-2131 GCA_035264865.1 Solirubrobacterales bacterium | reverse complement strand
GGGCTGATCTCCTCCGAGCGCGCGGGATCCGGCCACCGCCGCTACCCCCGCTCAGTGCTGAGACGCATCGCCTTCATCGTCTTCGCTCAGCGGATCGGGCTGAGCCTCGACGAGATCAAGGCCGAGCTCGACAAGCTGCCGCCCGACCACGCGCCCAAGCGCGAAGACTGGTCCCGCCTCTCCGCGAGCTGGACCGCCCGGATCGATGAGCGGATCGCAGAGCTCGAGCGGCTGCGCGCCGGCCTCACCGAGTGCATCGGCTGCGGCTGCCTCTCGCTCGATCGCTGCAAGCTTGCCAACCCGAACGACAGGGCGGGACGCTCTGGGCCCGGCCCGCGGTACTGGGTCGGCGACCCGCGACCGGCCTAGATGCGACGGACGAGGCGGATGATCTGGTTCGCCTCCGGTACCCGGAGGGCGAGCACCGCCGCGAGGTACGCGGCGAACCCGGCGGCCAGCCCGAGCCCGAGCGAGACGATCTGCGCCACCGTGTCTCGACCGAGCTGCTGGTCGAGCCCGTACCAGACGAGGTAGCTGACGCCCGCGAGGAGCGCCGCCGCCGCGAGGACGCGCGTCGCGGTGTCGAACAACCGTCCGAGGTCCAGGCCGTGGAGCTGTCTTCGGAGGATCACGGCCTGGGCGACCACGCTCGAGACCGTCGCGATCACCGTGGCGGCGACGATGCCACCGATCCCGAACGGCGAGTAGAGGGCGAACGAGAAGATGATGTCGACGACGAGGTTGGACCCGGCGACGGCCGTCGGTACCCAGGGGCGCTGCAGGCTGAAGAATGTCCGGGTCAGCATCAGGTAGAGGCCGTTGAAGGGCAGTGAGAACGCGAACCAGAAGAGGGCCTGCGCGACCAGATGGGTCTGTTGCGGGTCGAACTCGCCGCGCTGGTAGACGAGCCGGGTCATCGGCACCGAGAGGACGAGCACGGCGGCGGCCGCGGGGATCAGGAGAAGCAGGATCTGTCGCATTCCGTTCGCCATCGTGTGCCGCAGGTTGTCCCACTCCTGCCGCGCCGCGAAGCGGGCCAGCGTCGGGAAGACGACGGTCGCGACGGCCACCGAGAAGATCCCCTGGGGCAGCATGTAGATGCGGAACGCCTTGTCGATCGCGGCCGGAGCCTGCTCGGAGACCAGCGTCCCGACGATGCTGTTGAGCAGCAGGTCGAAGTTGATCAGGCCGAGGCTCAGCGTCACGGGCAGCATCAGGAGCAGCACCTTGCGGACCTCCGGCAGATGCCAGTTCACGTCCCGAGTCAGCCGGAACGGCGTGTTCCGGAGGTCGAAAGCGGGGATGGCGAGCTGGACCGCCGTCCCGACAAGCACGCCGATCGCATAGGCGTAGATCCTGTCGTCGCCGCTGAACGCCGGCTCGAGCAGGACGAGCACGGCGATGATCACGACGTTCCAGAAGAACGGCGAGATGGCGAAGGCGGCGAAGCGGTCGTAGCTGTTCAGGACCCCGACGACCATCCCGGTGGCGCCGAGCATGATCAGGATCGGGAAGAGGATCTGCGAGAGCGTCACCGTCAGGTCGAGGATCTCCCCGCTGAATCCGGGGGCGAAGATCGGCACGACCAGCGGCGCGGCAAGCACGAAGATCGCGGTGACCGCCCCGAGGATCAGGGTGACCATGTAGATCAGGGTCGAGGCGAGCCGGAAGGCCTCGCGGCGGTTGCCCTTCTCGAGCTCCTCGGTGAAGACCGGGACGAACGCGGCCTGGATCGCGGCGTCCGCGAATAGAGAACGGACGAGGTTCGGCACCTGGAAGGCGATCGTGAAGGCCGACATCGGGCCGTTGATGCCGAAGTAGCTCGCCGCAACGATCTCCCGGACCAGCCCCGCGACCCGCGAGAAGGCGGTCGCGATCGAGAAGAACGCGGTCGAGCGGCCGAGGCGGCCCTGCTTCGCGTCGAACTCGGGGGGGACGAACGGGGTCTGTGGCGTCGGCGCCGGGATCGCCATGAACGTCGAGGTGTCCATCGACACGGCCTCGTAGCGGCGCTCGATCCGCTCCGCCTCGGAGTCCGGCTCCACCGCCGGAAACTCCCGCGTCGACGGGTCGAATGGCTCGGCCGGCGCCGGCGGCTCCCCCCGCAGCCGCGGATCGTTCTCGCCCCTCT
>DATFPJ010000144.1:0-1935 GCA_035264865.1 Solirubrobacterales bacterium | reverse complement strand
GTCGCGATCACGACCTTGCCCTTGGTGTGTCCCTCGATCCGCTCCAGGTAGTTCTCGAGCTGCGCGACCGCCCGCTTCATCACCTCGGCGGACTGCAGGACGAAGGGAAGGATCAACTCGCCGGCGCCGAACTTGTCGCCGACCTCCTTCATCGCCGGCAGCAGCACGGCGTTGAGCGTCGGGACCGCGCCGATCTTCTCGACCGAGCGGTCGATCCAGTCCTCGACCCCGTCCTTCTTGCGGTGCAGGATCTGCCAGTGGAGAGCCTCCTCGGGCTCCATGCCCTCCGTCGGATCGCCGGCCGCCTCCTCGGCATCCTCGTCCTTCTCCTCGAAGTGGGCGATGAAGCGCTCAAGCGCGTCCTCGGAGCGGTTGAAGACCAGGTCGTCGGTCAGCTCCCGCTCGTCGTCGGGGATCTCCATATACGGGGTGATGTGGTTCGGATTGACCATCGCCAGGTCGAGCCCGGCCTCGACGCAGTGGTGCAGGAAGACCGAGTTGAGGACGGCCCGGGCCTGGGGTGAGACCCCGAAGGAGACGTTCGAGACGCCGAGCGAGGTCTTCACTCCCGGGATCTCGAACTTGATCCGCTTGATCCCCTCGATCGTCTCGACCGCCGACGGGCGCCACTCCTCATCGCCGGTGGTCAGAGTGAAGGTGAGAGCGTCGAAGATCAGCGCCTCGGGATCGAGTCCGTGCTCGTCGCAGCAGAGGTCCCTGATCCGCTTGGCGACCTCGAGCTTGCGATCGGCCGTCTTCGCCATGCCCTCCTCGTCGATGGTCAGCGCGATCACGCAGGCGCCGTGCGCCTTGGCGAGGGGGACCACCCGATCGAGCTTGTCGCGGCCGGCCTCGAGGTTGATCGAGTTGACGATCGCCCGGCCCGGGATCCGCTCGAGCGCCGCCTCGATCACTTCGGGCTCCGTCGAGTCGACCTGGATTGGCGCGGGCTGGGTGAGCGAGATCCGCTGGACGACCTCGCCCATCTGGGCGTCCTCGTCCTGGCGCTCGGTGAGCGCGACGCAGACGTCGAGCACGTGCGCGCCGCCGGTGACCTGGTCCTCGGCCACCCGGAGGATGCCGTCGTAGTCGTCCGACAGGAGCATCTCCTTCGCCGCACGTGAGCCCTGCGAGTTCACGCGCTCCCCGACCAGCGTCGGGCGCGGCTCCTGTACCAGCGGGGTCGCGGTCATCATGCTCGAGACCGTCGCCGGGCCGCGCTCGGGGCGCTCGGCGGGTGTCCGGCCGTCGACCCGCTCGCGGATCGCGCGGATGTGGTCGGGCGTGGTTCCGCAGCAGCCGCCGACGATCCCGACGCCATAGCGCTCGACGAACTCGCCGAGCGTCGCGGCCAGCGGCTCGGGCTGCTCGGGGAAGATCGTCTCGCCGTCGGGGCCCTGGAGCGGCAGGCCAGCGTTGGGAATGCAGTGGACGGGGAGCGGTGACATCTCGCCGAGGTAGCGGATCGCGTCCCGCATGTCCTCGGGGCCGGTCGAGCAATTGAGGCCGATCACCTGGACGTCGAGCGCCGCCAGGGTGGCCAGCACGGCCTGGATGTCGGTGCCGAGCAGCATTTTGCCGCCCTGCGGCAGCAGGGAGACGGAGGTCTGGATCGGCAGGGTGCGGCCGGTCAGCTTGAAGGCCTCGCGCGCGCCGAAGATCGCCGCCTTCACCTCGAGGATGTCCTGGGCCGTCTCGATGATGATCAGGTCGGCACCGCCCTGGACCAGGCCGCGCGCCTGCTCCGTGAATACCTCGACCAGCTTCGCGAAGGGAATGTCGCCCAGCGTCGGATCGTCGCTGGCCGGCAGGAAGCCGGTCGGGCCGATCGAGCCCGCGACGAAGCGCTCGGGCCCCGCCGCCCTGCGCGCGACCTCGGCGGCCCTGGTGTTGATCTCGAGGGTGTGCTCGCCGAGCCCCCACTCGTCGAGCTTC
>DATFPJ010000143.1:0-5556 GCA_035264865.1 Solirubrobacterales bacterium | reverse complement strand
GCGCGCAGCAGACCTGGATCCTCACCGGCTCCCTCGACAAC
The DNA here is from genome assembly GCA_035264865.1 of Solirubrobacterales bacterium. Lineage (GTDB taxonomy): Bacteria > Actinomycetota > Thermoleophilia > Solirubrobacterales > 70-9 > DASUPK01. The sequence goes on along the minus strand of DATFPJ010000143.1, from coordinate 5,515 downwards.
TTCCGTGCGAGCCGGGAGCACGGCTTCGAGGTCGTCGGGCTCAAGGAGAAGCGCCGCCGGCTCGCGGAGCAGGTCGAGCCCGGCGACCGGATCGTCTTCTACGTCACGGGCGTCCAGGCCTTCGGCGGCATCGTGGAGGTCAGGAGCCCCATGTACGAGGATCGCGCGCCGGTCTGGCCCGGCAAGCCCGGCAAGCGCGACGACTACCCGTGGCGCTTCCCGTCCGAGCCGGAGATCGTCCTCGAGGAGGATCACTTCGTGCCCGCGACCGAGCTCGCCCAGGAGCTCGAGCACGTCCGAAAGTGGCCGGCTGAGCACTGGCACCTGGCCTTCCAGGGCCAGCTCCGCACGGTTGGCGAGACCGACGCGCGGCTCCTGCGCGACCGACTCGAGGCGGCGCTCGAGGGGCGGGCCGCCGCGGTCGGCTCGTGAACGACCTCCCCGCGCGCCGCCACTACAGCCCCGCGGAGGCGAACGCCGCCCTCGCGACGCTGCGGCCGCTGCTCGAGCGGCTCCAGGAGGCGCGCGACCAGCTCACCGACGAGGAGGCGCACGAGGCACTCTCCGACGCGTCGGGCGGCAACGGCGGCGGCGAGCACGGCGTCCAGGTCGGCGAGGCCTTCCTCGAGGTCCGGCGGATCCTCACCGCCCTTCAGGAGGCCGGCATCGTCCTGCGCGACATCGACCGCGGGCTCGTCGACTTCCCCTCCACCCGCGACGGCCGCGAGGTCTACCTCTGCTGGGAGCTCGGCGAGCACGAGGTCGCCTGGTGGCACGACCCCGACGCCGGCTTCGGCGGCCGGGAGCCGCTCGACTAGGTCCCGTGCGCCCGCTCGCGTCCCTCCGCCACTGGAACCGTTACGAGCGCCTGGCCGCACTGGCGGCGATCAGCTGCATCGTCGCGATGATCCTGCCCTGGTACCGCGCCGCGTTCGAGCGCAAGCTGGCGGAGAGCGGCCTCGAGACCTTCGGATTCGCTCAGGCGGCGCTGCTGATCACCGCCGCGTCGGCGCTGCTGCTGATCACCAGGTCGGCGGGCGGCCGCAGGCCGCCTCTGCCGATGCACGAGGGAACGCTGCTGGCGATCGCCGGCGTCTGGTCGGCGGTGATCGTCGTGACCCTGATGCTCGACCGGCCGCGCCTCCGGGTCGGCGCCTTCGAGACCGACTATGGCCTCGGCTACGGGATCTTCGTCGAGCTCGGCGCCGCCGCCGTCCTCGCTGCGGCCGGGTGGCGCCTCCGCCACCGGGAGCTCAGCTCGGGGGGTCGGGCGGATGGAAGCCCCAGCGCCGCATCCCCTCCTCGATCTCGTCGATCACCGTCCTGATCACTGCCACTCGGGCGTACTTCTTGGAGTCGCCGGGGATCAGGTGCCACTTCGCGTGCGGCTTGTCGGTGCGGGCGATCATGTCCTCGACCGCCTGCGCGTAGAGGTCGCGCTTCTCGCGGTTGCGCCAGTCCTCCTCGGTCAGCTTCCACGACTTCAGCGGGTGGTTCTCCCGCCGCTCGAACCGGCGCAGCTGCTCCTCGTCGGAGATGTGGAGCCAGAACTTGATCAGGATCGTGCCCTCGTCGGTGAGCGTCTGCTCGAAGGCGTTGATCTCTTCGTAGGCCCTCGTCCACTGCTCCTCCGTCGCGAAGCCCTCCACCCGCTCGACCAGGACCCGGCCGTACCAGGAGCGGTCCATCACGGTCATGCCGCCCCAGCCAGGGAGGGCGGGCCAGAACCGCCAGAGGAAGTGGTGGCGCTTCTCGGTCTCGTCTGGAGCCGAGAACTGCCGCACCCTCACGTGCCGCGGGTCCATCTGGGCGACGAGCCGCTTGATCGCGCCCCCCTTGCCGGATGCGTCCCAGCCCTCGAAGAGCACGCAGACGCCGGGACCGATCTCCTCGTCGCCGAGCTGGCCGCCGAGGCTGAGCCGGAGCTGGGCGAGCCGCTTCCAGGCGTCCTTCAGCTCCTGCTTCTGCTCCTTGCCGCTGAGCTTCAGCGACAGGTCGACCTCGTCCAGGCGGTTCCCCATCAGGCCCGATCCTGCCAGGCGGAGGCCACGCCCTTCAAGCGGGAACCGGACCGCTAGGGGCCGATCGGAGCGGGCGCCGGCGGCCGCTGGGCCGGCTCGTCCTGGGTGGCATTGATGATCAGCGGGAAGAGCGCTGTGGCGAAGAAGATCATCGCGATCCCGATCGCGACCAGCCAGCGGGAGCGCGCGAGGTGGCCGTACACCCCGACCGCGAAGCCGAGCACCATCAGCGCCAGGTAGGGGCCGATGGTGTCCGGGAGGACCAACGCGGGGGTGAGGAGGGGGCTCACGGCGCCCCGATTATCCTTGCCGCGATGGCCGCCTCCGCTGAACCCCCCGCCGCGGCCGGGGCTCCCGGCTCCGTCGCCGAGGTCCGCGAGGCCCTGGCCCGGGTCGACTACCTGGCCGACGAGCCGGCCGCGCTGGTCTCCTTCCTGTCCCAGCGCCTCGACAAGCCGGTGCTGGTCGAGGGACCGGCCGGGGTCGGCAAGACCGAGCTGGCCAAGGCTCTCTCGCGGGCGACCGGCCGCGAGCTGATCCGCCTCCAGTGCTACGAGGGCCTCGACGAGGCCAAGGCGCTCTACGAGTGGAACTACCGCAAGCAGCTCCTGCGGATCCAGGCCGGCGGGGAAGCCGGCTGGGAGGAGGTCCACGGCGACATCTTCGACCGCGAGTTCCTGCTTACCCGGCCGCTCATGCAGGCGATCGCGAGCCCCGACCCGGTCGTCCTTCTGATCGACGAGATCGACAAGACCGACCAGGAATTCGAGGCGATGCTGCTCGAGCTCCTCTCCGACTTCCAGATCACGATCCCCGAGCTCGGCCGGATCGAGGCGCAGACGATGCCGATCGTCGTCCTGACCTCGAACAACGTCCGCGAGCTGACCGAGGCGCTGAAGCGGCGCTGCCTCTACCTCTGGCTCGACTACCCGACGGTCGAGCGCGAGATGGAGATCGTCCGGCTGCACGCGCCGGACCTGCCCGAGCACCTCGCCCGGCGGCTGGTCGAGGTGATCCAGATGGTCCGCGAGCTCGACCTGAAGAAGCCGCCGTCGATCGCCGAGTCGATCGACTGGGCACGCACCCTCCTGCTGATGGGCGCCGAGGACATCGACCAGGACGTGTTCGAGCAGTCGATCTCGATCATCGTCAAGCACCGGACCGACATCGACCTCGTGTCCGAGCGGGTGGGAGTGAAGCTTGCCGACCCCCTACGGCAACAGGGCTGAGGCCGGCCCGCCCGGTCTCGCGCCGAAGCTGCTCGCCTTCTGCGAGGAGCTGCGCAGCGAGGGGGTCGCAGTCGGCACCTCGGAGATCCTCGATGCCTTCGCCGCCCTCGAGAAGGTGCCCTGGACCGATCCCGACGACTTTCGCGAGACGCTCGCGGCGACGATCGCGAAGAGCCAGGAGGACCGCCGCGTCTTCGAGCTGATCTTCGACCGCTTCTTCTTCCGGGCGGCGGAGGCCGAGGCGGTGCAGCGCGGCATCGGCGAGCAGGGGCAGCGGTTCGAGGGCGGCGACCGGCTCGACCTCGAGGGCCTGCGGGAGGCGGTGCGCCAGGCGATCGTCGCCGGCAACGACGGCGAGATGCGCGACCTGGCCCGGCTCGCGATCTCGGCGTTCGGGCGGCGCGGCGAGGGCTCCGGCGTCGTCGGGGTGGACGTCCAGCGGATCCGCCGCACGCTCGGCCTGACGACCGGCGCCCAGCCGCCGACCGAGGAGGGCGAGGAGCAGCCGCGGATCGACCGCGCCGACCTGACCCGGTTCGAGCGCATGCTGCGCCGCGAGCTCGAGCGGGGGCTGATCGAGCGGACGCAGGCGCTGCCGCCCTCGCGGCCGCTCGCCGAACTCGACCGGGCGCTGCCGAGCAGCCCGTCGCAGGACCTCGCCGCCGTCCACCGCGCGGTGACCCGGCTGAAGCGGCGCCTCGCGACCCTCGGCCACGAGCAGCGCGGCCGCCGGCGCAGCCGGGTGGTCGACGTGCGGCGAACCATGCGGGCGTCGCTGGAGACGGGGGGCGTGCCGCTGCGGCTCCGCTACCGGCCGAAGCGACCGCGGCGGCCGGAGATCTACGTCCTCTGCGACGTCTCCACCTCGGTGACGTCGGCGAGCGTCTTCTTCCTCAGCGTCCTCCACGCCTTGCATGACTCGTTCCGCAAGCTCCGCAGCTTCGTCTTCATCGAGCGGATCTCCGAGGTGACCGAGGTGTTCGAGGACGAGCGCGACTTCCGGGCCATCGCCCAGCGGATCTCGAGCGAGGGGGGGGTCGCCGACGTCTCCGGGTACACCGACTACGGCCGCGTCTGGCTGGAGTTCCTGACCGAGATCGCCGACGAGCTCGACCCGCGATCGACGGTGATCGTCCTCGGCGACGCCCGCACCAACGGGCGCGAGCCGCACGCCGAGGTCTTCGCCCGCATCTCCGAGCGCGCCGGCCGGCTGTTCTGGCTCAACCCCGAGCCGAAGCTCTACTGGAACTACGGTGACTCGGTGATGGCGGCCTACGAGCGCTACTGCGACGGCGCCTTCGAATGCTGGACGACCAAGCACCTGGAGCAGTTCGTGAACATCGTCGCCGGCGGCGCCCCCGCCGAAGCCTGAGCGCATGGCCCGGGCGATCCTGGTCCGCCACGGCCAGTCCGTGTCGAATGCCGACCCGCGCTCGGCGTCGATCCCGACCGAGGTCGGCGACCGCCTCACCGACAAGGGCCGGGAGCAGGCCCGCGCCGTCGCCGGCTTCCTGCCGAACCACGGGCCGACGCTCCTGCTGACCAGCCCGATGCGGCGGGCGCGGGAGACGGCCGAGATCGTCAACGAGGAGCTCGGGCTGCCCTGCCGGGAGCTCGACTACATCCACGAGCTGCGCGAGTCCGACGAGTACCAGCACCTGGCGCCGGAGGAGCAGAAGCTTCAGCGCTGGTCGGTGCGGATGGCCGAGCACGCCGAAGACCCCGACCATTCGCCGGAGGGCGGCGAGTCCTTCAACGACGTCCTCGGCAGGGTCCTGCGATTCAAGACCGAGCTGAAGGAGCTGGGCGACGCCGGCGAGGTCCCCCTGGCGATCACCCACGGCCTCTTCCTGCGCTTCTTCCTCGCCCACAGCTTCCTCGGCGACGAGCTGGGCCCGCGGCACGCGGCACGGCTGTGGCAGATGCGGTCATTGAATTGCGGGATCAGCGTGTTCGAGGCGGGCGAGCGGTGGCACGCCGTCGATCCCGACATTCCCGGCTGGTCCTGCATCACATGGATGGCGCGCCCGTGGGATCCGCCGCCGATCCCCGTGAACCGATCCTGAACGGCGCCCGGGGGACCTTCTCGGAAAGCGCAGTCTTCCCTCGCAGGCCCCCCGGTCGCCGCCACACGTACGCTCCCGGCATGACTGAAGCGGCGTTGCCTGAGCTCAGAAGCGCGGAGGATTTCTTTGCGGTGGATATGCGGGTGGGGCGGGTCGTGGCGGTAGAGGAGTTTCCCGAGGCGCGGGTGCCGGCCTGGAG
>DATFPJ010000142.1:0-10032 GCA_035264865.1 Solirubrobacterales bacterium | reverse complement strand
TCGCATAATGGAGCGGCCTGGCGGCCGCTAGCCGAGGGCGGATTCGATCTCGGCGATCGCCGCGCGCTCGTCGTCGCTCACGCGCTCGCCGCTGAGGCCGAGGAAGCCCTCCTTGCGGGCCTCCGCGACGCGCTCGGCGAGACCGAGGACGAACTTGCGGTACTCCGCGACCTCCTCCTCGCTCGCCTTCGCCTTGAGGAGCTCGACCGCCTCCCGGAGGTTCTGGAGCGCGTGCTGCTTGAGCTCGTCCGGCGAGTGGGCGCGAGTGCGGTCCATCTCGGGCTTCGCCGCGACGATCTCGTCGAGCAGCTCGCTCTCGCCGTGCTGCTGGCGCGCCTCGTTGTAGGCCTTCGCCATCGAGAACGTCTCGCGAATCGAGCCGCCGCGGTCCGAGGCGATGACGATCAGGCCGGCGCTGGTCGGCCCCTCGAGCACCTGCTTCCACTCCTCATCAGTGAAGTCGGCCTTGCCGGTCACGAGGCAGAGTCTCCCGCAACTTGACGAAGCTCGTCGGCCGGGACCCATGCCGCGTCCATGTCCACCCGGGAACCGCGGAATGGGACCCCCTCCTCCGCGAGCAGCCGGCGCTGGCGATCGCCTTTCGCGAGCGACCCGTCCGAGCGGACGATGCGCTGCCACGGGACGCTCGGATCGTCGCAATGCGCCAGCACCTGGCCGGCGAAGCGCGGCGCCTCTGGAGAGAGGTCACCGTAGGTGCTGACGAAGCCCTCCGGAACCCGGCGGATGCGCTCGAGGACCTCCCGCTCGCGGGAGCTCAGCGCAGCCGCCATACGGTCCAGGCCCCGGCGAGCGTGGCGGGCAGGGCCGCGGCGAGCCCCCGCATCCCGGCGTCGCGCTCTCCGTTTTGAAGCGCGCCGCCGAAGGCCAATGTGTCGCCGGCGTCGGCCGCGGCGTTCGCGAGGGTCGCCGCACGGAGCCGGCGTCGATCACCTAGCGCTCCGATCGTGACCACCCCGAGAACCAGATCGCGGATGCCGGCGATACGCGTGACGGCAACCGTCGCGGGGGTCGTCTCGCTGAATCCGAGCGCACCCAGCGATCGCTCGGGAGCGGCGAGCATCGCGATCCCGAACCCGATCCGCCCTAGCCCCGACGCGAGGGACCAGGCGCGGACGTCTGGCGACTCGGCGGCGGCCTCGCTCATGTCCGCTCCAGGGAGACGGACAGCTCCGGCGCGCCCGCAAGTGTCTGGAAGACCACGCAGTAGCGCTCGGTCAACTCCAACAGCTTGTCCAGTTGCTCGTCGGTCGCGTCGGTCTGGAGGTCGAAGCGCAGCCGGATCGCGCTGAAGCCGACGGGGGCGTCGCGCTCGATTGCCATGGTGCCGCGCCAGTCGAGATCGCCCTCGGCGTGCAACGTCCCCGTCACCTCGAGCTCCATCGAGGTCGCGACCGAGCGCATCGTCACCCCCGCGCATGCGGCGAGCGCCTGGAGCAGCATGTCCCCCGAGCAGGCGAGGGACCCGTCGCCTCCGGTGCTCGGATGGAGGCCGGCCTTGACGAGCGCCTGGCCGGTCTGCACCGAGCAGGAGATCCCCTCGTCCAGGGTGCCGTCGGCCTCGAGCGTGATCAGCGCCGAGTCAGGATCCTCGGCGTATCGCTGCTTGATCGGGGACTGGATGCCACGCAGCTGTTCCCTCGTGAGCTTGGCGTTCACGGCTCGAGCCTACCCACCCTGTGACGGGCGATACTGGGGAGCGGATGTCGATCGAGGGAACGATCAGGGGAAGTGGCGCAGCCAGCCTGCCGCCGGGCTCGCCGTTCGGCGGCTATCGCGTCGAGCGGGTGCTCGGCCACGGCGGGATGGGCATCGTCTACCTCGCTCGCCAACTCGAGCTCGAGCGCCCCGTCGCCCTGAAGGTGATCAGGCCCGAGCTCGCACATGACCGTCATTTTCGGGCGCGCTTTCGCTCCGAGTCGCGCACCGCCGCCTCGATCCATCATCCGCGCGTCGTCACCGTCTTCGCCGCCGGCGAGCTCGACGGCCTCCTCTACGTCGCCATGCGCTACGTCCCGGGCGAGGACCTGGGCCGCTCGATCGCAGCACGCGGCCTCATTCGCCCCGAGCGGGCGGCGGAGCTGATCGCACAGGTCGGGGACGGGCTCGACGCCGTGCACGCCGCCGGCCTGGTCCATCGCGACGTCAAGCCGGCGAACGTGATCGTCGAGGACCCCGGCCGCGATGGGCGAGCCGGCGCCTTCCTCACCGATTTCGGTCTTGCAAAGGCCGCAGCGGCGACCGACGGGCTGACCGCGACCGGCGAGGTGATCGGCAGCGTCGACTACATGGCGCCGGAGCAGATCGAGAGCGGGCCCATCGACGCCCGGACCGACGTCTACGCGCTCGGGTGTGTGCTCTTCCACGCCCTCAGCGGACGGGTGCCGTACGCGGAGCGCGAGAGCTCGGCGAAGATGTGGGCGCACCTGAACGAACCGCCGCCGGCGGCGGGGTCGACCACCGCCGGGGTGCCGAGGGGCCTCGATGCGGTCATCCGGCGGGCGATGGCGAAGGACCCGGCCGAGCGGTTTCCCTCCGCCGGAGACCTCGGGCGCGCGGCGCTGGCCGCCGTCCGCGGCGAGGCGCTGACCGAACCGGAGCGCGCGGTCGGCTCGGGTGAGGCGGCCGCCACGGAGACCCAGCCGATCCGAACCGAGGTCGCCCCCGCGCCGACCGTCCCACTGGCGACCCCGCCGAGGAAGCGACGCCGGCGGCGGCGGCGGCGCCTGCTCGCCGGCCTGGTCGCCCTGATCCTGATCGGCGCCCTGGCCGTCGCGGCGATCGTCGCCGTCCCGAGGCTCACGGACGAGGGGGGCGGCAGCCCGAAGCCGGCCGGCATCACCATTCCGGATCTCTCGGGCCAGCCGCTGGACGCTGCCGAGCAGCGTCTTCGGGGCCTGGGCCTCGAGCCGAGCGCGGTCAGCGACAGCCTCTTTGGCGTGCTCTTCCCCTCGGACTGGGACGTCTGCCGGTCCGAGCCCGCCGCCGGGGAGGCGGTGAAGCCGCGATCGACAGTACGCCTCGTGGTCGATCGCCCGGACGTGTGCTGAACCACATCCTCCGTTTCGTATAGGTTCGCGCCGACGCAGCGGCTGGCGCTGTCTTTCGTCCTTAGAGAGGGGTAGATCGTGAAGCTTGTGATCGGCATCGTCCGTCCCGAGCGCGCCAACGACGTGCTCGAGGCGCTCTACCGGGCAGAGGTCCGCGGGATCTCGATGAGCAGAGTGCAGGGCCACGGTGGTGAGCTCGACCGAGTCGAGACCTACCGGGGCAGCACCGTCAAGGTCGAGGTGACCGACAAGGTCCGCTTCGAGATCGGGGTCTCCGACGACTTCGTGCAGCCGACCGTCGACGCGATCTGCGACGGCGCCCGAACCGGTGAGGTGGGCGACGGGAAGATCTTCGTCGTCCCGGTCGAGCGCGTGGTGCGGATCAGAACCGGCGAGACCGATGAGGCCGCCGTGACCCCGGTGGGTTCCTGATGGGCGCGCCGATCCTGGCCCAGGCGACTCAGATCGACACCGGCGACACCGCCTGGATGCTCACCGCGACAGCGCTGGTCCTGATGATGACCCCCGCGCTCGGGCTCTTCTACGCGGGCCTGGTCCGAGCGAAGAACGCCCTCAACACCTTCATGATGTCCGTCAGCGCGATCGCGATTGCGGGCCTCATGTGGGCGCTGATCGGCTACTCGCTCGCCTTCGATGGCACCGGCGACCTGATCGGCGGGCTCAACTACGTCGGGCTACACGATGTCACCTTCGCGCCCAGGGACGGGACCACGATTCCGCACCTGGTCTTCTTCGCCTTCCAGGCGACGTTCTGCATCATCACCGTGGCCCTGATCTCCGGAGCCGTCGTGGAGCGAATGCGCTTCGGTCCCTGGATGATCTTCGCCGCGCTCTGGTCGGTGCTGGTCTATTCAGTGCTCGCCCACTGGGGGTTCGGAGGCGGGTGGCTGCAGGAGGGCGGGACGCTCGACTTCGCGGGTGGCATCGCGGTCGAGATGGCCTCGGGGTTCTCCGCGGTGGCGGCCGCGATCGTGGTCGGAGCGCGGAAGGACTACGGTCGCATCGGCCTGTTGCCGCACAACTCGGTGCTCGTCCTGCTCGGCGCCGGGCTGCTGTGGTTCGGCTGGTTCGGGTTCAACGGCGGCAGCGGGTTCGGGACCGGCGATCCCAGTGTTCTCGCGTTCACCAACACGCTCCTCTGCCCCGCCGCGAGCCTGTTCACCTGGATGATGCTCGACCTGATTCGCGACCGGAAGGTGACGGCCGTGGGCGCCGCGACCGCGATCATCGCGGGCTGCGTGCTGATCACCCCGGCGGGCGGCTTCATCAGTCCCGGCTGGGCTCTGGTCCTCGGCGTGCTCGGGGCGGTCCCGGTCTATTACGTGATCGCCTACCGGCCGCGGACCCGGGTCGACGAGACCCTCGACGTCCTCGCCGCCCACGGAACGGCGGGATTCCTCGGGATCCTCTTCATCGGATTCGTGGCCCAGCAGTCGTGGAACGGGCTCTCCGACGGTTGGTTCTACGGCCATATCGGGCAGCTCGGAGACCAGGCGCTCGCTGCGCTGGTGACGCCGCTGTATGCCTTCGGCATGACCTTCCTGCTGCTCAAGGCGATCGGAGCCGTGATGCCGCTGCGAGGACCGGAGCCGGACGAGTCGCTCGGGATGGACGCCATCTATCACGGCGAGGAGGCCTACCCGAGCGGCGAGGGTGCGATCCTCGTCTCGCCCGAGGCGGGCGAGGAGGAGCCTGTGCCGGTGGCTCAGCCGTAACGGCCGCGGCGCGAGGCTAGATGCCTGCGGTGCGGGCGCGACACAACCCCACCCTGGCGGTGGTCGCGGCGGCGATGCTCGCCGCTGCGCTGCTCCTGGCCCACTGGGGACGCGGTGAGTGGTTCGGCTCGGACGATCTCGGCTACACCGTCCGGCTCGCGACGCAGCCGCTCGGGCACGCGCTCCTGCATCCGCCGCCCAACAAGTACCTGATCGCCGTCCCGCTCCTCCTCTACGACGGGCTGCTGCGCACGTTCGGTTTCGAGTCCTACGTCCCGTACCGCGTGCTGGGCATTCTGCTGGTCCTGCTCTGCGCCGGGCTGCTGTTCGTCCTGCTGCGCCGGCGGCTGCCCGACCGCTTCGCGATCCCGCCCATGCTCCTGATGCTGTTCTTCGGCGCGGGTGCCGGCGTGGTGCTGACCCCTACCCGGATTCCGTCCCAGATCGCACTGGCCACCGGGCTGGGAATGCTGCTGGCGCTCGAGCGCCGCGATCGGACCGGCGATCTGGTCGGGATGATGCTCCTCGGGATCGCTCTCGCGTCCCATCCGCTCGGCATCTCGTTCGCCGGGGCGGCGGCGGTGATGATCGTCCTGCGCGGGCTGAACGGCTGGCGCGCGCTCTGGGTGGTGGCGATCCCGGGGGCGCTCTTCGCGATCTGGTGGTTCTTCATCCGCCCGCCGACCCTGCCCTCTCTGGTGCCGAACCGTGCCAGCGACATCTTCCCGTTCGTGCGCCAGTCGTGGGCGGCGCTCACCGCCGCCGTCACCGGCCTCTTCAGTGTCCTCGACGACCCTGCTTTCCACCAGCCCCCGGCCTGGATCGCCGCCGCAGCGCTGCTCGCCCTCATAGTCCTCGGGGTTGCGGCGTGCTGGAAGCGCCTTCCTCCCGCCTTCTGGGCAGCCCTGGTCGGACTGCTCGTGCTGATGGCGACGACGCGCCTCTCGCCCGCGGGGTTCCTGCGCGCCCCGGACGAGGCGCGCTACCTCTATCCCGAGGCCTTCCTCCTGCTGATCGCGCTGGGCACCCTGGCGGGCACCCTGCGACTTCCGGACTGGGCGATGTGGGGTGCCTCAGCCGTGTTGGTGATCAGCCTCTGGCCCAACATCGACCGCCTCGTCGACACCGCCAGGGAGGTGCGCGCAAGCTCGGATCACTACCGGGCGGAATGGTCCGCCGTCGAGATCGCGGGGTCGAGGGCCCGCCCCGAGTTCCGGCCCGATCCTCCATCCCCGGACGCCGCCGGCTACCTCGCGGCGGTTCGTACCTTCGGCGGCGGTGGCGGCTACTCGCCCGAGACCCTCGCCGGCCGCTCGAACGGGATCCGCTACGTCGTTGACAGCAACCTGGTCGCCGCCACCGCGCTGGCGCTCTCTCCGACGGGTTCGCGAGCGCCGGCCGGTGGCTCAGCGCCTCGCTTGAATGGGCCGGCCGTCCGCACGACCGAGACCGCCCGCGGGTGCCTAACGGTCGCGGGCACGCCGCAAGACGCCGAGCCGGCGCAAGAGATCGAGCTTGTGTTGCCGCCCGGTGGGGTCTGGCTCGGCCCGGCGCCACTTCCGGACGGCGCCGTCAAGGTCGGGCGCTTCGCCGATCGGCCGATGGTCGAGCTCGCGTCGCCCCCCGGCGCCGCGGCGGCTGAGCTCCGCGTCTCGCCGGACCGCTACGCCGTCCCGTGGAAGCTCGGCCTCGACACCCGCAGGCCGCTCACCGTCTGCGGGCTGGCGCCGCCGAGTGGCTGATGGCCGCCCGCTACTCGTACGCCAGCGCCTCGAGCACGTCGAGCCTTGAGGCCCGGCGCGCCGGGCCGATGGCCGCGACGACTCCGGCGAGCGCGGCGACGATCAGGATGAAGGCGAGCTGGCCGACCGGGTAGCTGAGCACGAAACCCTCCTCCTGGAGCGGCACCGACATCAGCGCGGCGAAGATCAGGCCGAGCACCATCCCGAGCACCGCGCCGATCAAGGCGGTGATCACGGACTCGTACCGAACCAGGCGGCGAACCTGTCGGCGCGACATCCCGACGGCCCGCAGCATGCCGAGCTCCCGGGTGCGCTCGTAGATCGAGAGCGCCAGCGTGTTGGCGATCCCGAACAGACTGACCACGATCGCCAGGGAGAGCAGGGCGTAGACGAGCCCGAGCAGCGGATTGATCTGGTTCTCCTGGTTCTGCTTGAGCTCCTCCTGGTTCCTCACCTCGGAGGTCGGGAACTGGCGCGCGAGGAGCGTGTCGATCCGGTCCTGGACCGTCGCCGCGTCGGCCCCGGGCGCGAGCTTCACGAAGTCGAAGGTGTCCTGGGTGACGGCGAAGTCCCGGGCCATCGCCGCCTGGGTCACGATCAGGCTGCCCAGCAGATCGGCGCTGTCCTTCACCTCGCCGACGACGCGAAAGCTCGCCCGGTTGCCGGTCTGGCCCAGCGCGTGGAGGGTGTCCCCCACGTCGAGGCCGTGTGAGTCCGCGAACGACTTGGTGACGATGGTGTCGGAGTCCGTCATGTCCCGCAGCGTCTGCTCGGTCGTGTCGCCCTGGAAGTCGAGCTTCAGCACCTGGTTCGCGGTCGCCGGGTCGAGGCCGGTGGCGCGCGGCTTGCCGCCTACCCCGTCGATCTTGATCTGGCCCGTCTGGAGCGTCGAGACAGTCTGGACACCGGGCACGCTGCGAACGGCCGCCGCGGCGGCCGCGGGGATCGGGTCGTATCCGTTGGTGTTCTGGATCTCGAGCTCGCCCTGGAAGCTGTTGTCGATCGCCTCGGCGATCGAGGCCTTGAGGCCCGCGGCGAACACCGTCACGAACGAGACCAGCGCCAGGCCGATCATCAGGGCGGCCGCCGTGGCCGCGGTGCGCGACGGGTTCCGCTGCGAGTTCTCGCGCGCCAGCCTGCCGGTCAGGCCGCGCAGCCTCTCGAGGGGCGCTCCGATCGTCCCCGCCAGCGGCCGCACCAGCCGGGGGCTGTAGAGCGAGACGCCGAAGAGCACCAGCGCGGCCCCCCCGCCGAGCATCAGCGCCGCCTGGCCGCTGTCGTCGATGTCGGCCAGCAGCCCGACCAGCACGAGCGCGAGCCCTCCGAGCATCAGAAGCCAGGCGATCACAACCGTGACGATCGAGCGCCGGCGGCTGGCGGTCAGCTCGAGCTCCTGCATCGCGGCGATCGGGGGCACACGAGTCGAGCGCAGCGCCGGATTGAGCACCGCGACCAGCGTCACGGCGATCCCGATCACGAGCGAGACGACCACGGTGCGGGTCGCCACCACGAGCGCCGTGGTCGGCAGCCCGATGCCGAGCGCGTCGAAGAGCGACTCGATGCCCTTCGCGAACAGCAGGCCGCCCAGCACGCCCGCCACTGCTCCCAGCAGTCCGATCAGGGCCGCCTCCACGAACACGGAGGTGAGGACCTGCCTGCGAGAGGCGCCCAGGGTGCGCAGCAGCCCGTACTCGCGGATCCGCTGCGAGACGGTGATGGAGAAGGTGTTGAAGATGACGAAGGCCCCGACGATCAGCGCCACCGCGGCGAACACGCCGAGGAAGATTGGCAGAAAGCCGAGCGCGTCGTGGATCTCGTCGGAGGAGCGGTTGGCGTTCTGCTCAGCCGTCTCCACGCGGAGGGTCGGCGGGACGACGCGCTCGATCCGAGCCTTCAGCTCGTCCGGCGAGACGTCCGGGTTGAGCCCGACCGAGATCTGGTTGAAGCGGCCGACGTTGCCGGTGATGAACTGGGCCTCCGGGAGCATGAGCTGCGCGATGCTGGCCCCGCCGAACGAGGTGCCGCCGAGCTCGGTGAGCCCGACGAGCCGATAGGTGCGGGCGCGGCGCTCGCCGGCGAGCCGAACCGGGTCACCCACCGACAGCCCGGCCTCGTCTGCCGCCGCCTTGTCCAGGGTGGCCTCGTGGGCGTTCGTCGGGCGATGCCCCTGAACCGTCTTCAGCGTCTCGATCTCTGGGGGCAGAACGGCGGAGATGAACTTGGGAGCGAATGTCGATCCGACCTGCTCATCGCCCTTGAAGATGCCGCCCCCGGTGAAGATCGTGCCCGCGGCGAGCGTCACGCCCGGCACGCGCCGCACCTCCTCGAGGACACCCGCGGGGAAGCTGGTGGAGGTGTTGTTCTCCTGGGTGACCGGCTGCCTGTTGGTGATCACCACCGCGGTGCCCTTCAGCGAGTCGTTGAAGATCTCGTCGAAGGCCTTGTTGATCGTGTCGGTGATCACGTAGGTGCCCGCGATCAGCGAGACCCCGACGAACACGGCCACCGTCGTGCCGAGCGCCCGCAGCTTGCGGGCCCAGAGGCTCTTGACGGCGACGCTGGTCAACCGACTTGCTTCATCAGCTCGATCACGTCGTCGGCCGAGCCGGGAGCGGCGTCCGAGACGATCTCGCCGTCGCGCAGGGTGAGCAGGCGGTCCGCATGGACCGCGGCCTCGGGAGCGTGGGTGACCATCACGACCGTCTGATCGAACTCGTCGACGGCCTGCCGGAGCAGGCGGAGGACGTCCTCGGAGGCCTTGGAGTCGAGGTTGCCGGTCGGCTCATCGGCGAAGACGACCGCCGGCCTCGAGATCAGTGCCCGAGCCACCGCGACCCGCTGCTGCTGGCCGCCCGAGAGCTCCGAGGGGAGATGCGTGCGGCGATCCTCGAGCCCCACCGTCTCGATCAGCTGCTCGAGCCACGCCTTGTCGGCCTTCCGGCCGGCGATCGAGAGCGGCAGCACCAGGTTCTCCTCGGCCGTCAGCACCGGCAGCAGGTTGAAGAACTGGAAGATGAAGCCGAGCTTGTCCCGGCGCAGCTTCGTCAGGTCCGCGTCGTCGAGCGCGGTGATCTCCGTGCCATCGACGAACACGCGGCCGCCGGTGGGCCGATCGAGCCCGGCGAGCACGTGCAGCAGCGTCGACTTCCCAGAACCGGAGGGACCCATGATCGCGGTGAAGCGGTCGCGCTCGAAGTCGACGCTGATGTTGCGAAGCGCATCGACCGCCGCGTCGCCCTCGCCGTAGCGGCGGCTGACGTCCACCGCCTGGACGATGTGCCCGTCGCTCGCCGCGCCGTCAGCGGTCCCGGCCGCGCGCTCGGTCGTGTTCTCGCTGACTGGATCGGTCATCCGTGCCGCTCCCCCGCTCGTCGAAGGATCGGCGGGAAGCTAGCGAGTCATGCCGCTCGACGACGCCGGAGCGCGACGCTCGATCTCGCCGTTCAGCGTCTTCAGGGCTGCGACGTAGATCTCCGAGAACGTCGG
>DATFPJ010000141.1:0-2005 GCA_035264865.1 Solirubrobacterales bacterium | reverse complement strand
CCGCCGACATCCCCGTCCTCCTCAAGGACGTCAAACAGGAATTCGTGGACAAGGGCCTCGAGAAGGCACGCGAGGTCACCCAGGGGCAGACCGCCAAGCTGGTCAAGCGCGAGAAGCTGACCCAGGAGCAGGCCGACGCCCAGCTCGAGCACACGCTCGGGCTGATCACCGGAACCACCGGCTACGACGACTTCGGCGACGTCGACTTCGTGGTCGAGGCGGTGCCGGAGAAGATGGCGATCAAGCACCAGGTCTTCGCCGATCTGGACGCCGTCACCCCGGGCCACGCGATCCTCGCCTCCAACACTTCCGGCCTCTCGATCACCGAGATCGGCGACATCACCAACCGGCCCGACAAGGTCGTGGGCTTCCACTTCTTCTGGCCCGCGTCCTACATGCGGCTGATCGAGGTCATCGAGGGGGAGGAGACCTCGCCGGAGACGGTCCAGGCCGCCGCCAACTTCGCCCAGGCGATCCGCAAGATGCCCGTGCGCTGCGCGGAGTGCCCCGGGTTCGTTGTCAACCGCATCCTCGCCTCGACCGCGTCGGAGATCTGGCGCTACCAGGACGAGTCCGGCACCGACGTCAAGGACATCGACAAGGCGCTCACGGACGCGAAGCTCGTCCCCATGGGGCCGTTCTTCCTCGCGGACATGTCCGGCCTCGACACCGCGCTGAAGGTGGCGCGCGACATGCAGGACGCCTACGGCGACCGCTTCTACGTCCATCAGGGCATGGCGGAGCTCGTCGAGCAGGGCAACCTCGGCCAGAAGAGCGGAAAGGGCTTCTATGAGCACTCCTGAGGCCGCTCCGGCCGTCGACGCGGCGCTCGCCGACCGCTTCCAGCTGAAGGCCTTCGTCGAGTCCTGTCTCGTGCTCGAGGAGGGCATCGCGGGCGTCCGCGACATCGACCTCGGGATGATGATGGGCACGGGCATGATCCCGGGCCCGTTCGCCCGCGCGGACTTCCGCGGGCTCGACGACGTCCTCGCGGCGCTCGAGAAGGCCGAGCAGGAGTGGAGCGAGCACTTCGAGCCGCCGCTGATCCTGCGCCGGCTCGTCGCCCAGGGGCGGCTCGGGGCCAAGAGCGGACAGGGCTTCTACCCCTACCCGCAGCCCGACGAGGGCTACGAGAACGCCGCGGTCAAGCTCGACACCCGCGGCGAGTACGCCATCGCCTGGCTCGACAACCCGCCCGCCAACTCGATCTCGCCCGACGTGATCGAGCAACTCGGCAAGGCGTGGGAGGCGATCGAGGCGAACCCCGAGGTGAAGGCGATGATCCTCGCCTCGCCGAACCCGGCGCTGTTCTGCGCGGGCGCCGACATCAAGGCGTTCACGAAGATGGACGAGGCCTCCGGGCGCGAGCTGCTCGACGGCGCGCACGACCTGCTGCGCTCGTGGGAGCGGTCGCGGACGATGACGATCGCGGCGGTCAACGGGCTCGCCTTCGGCGGCGGCTGCGAGCTCGCGATGGCCTGCGACGTCCGCCTCGCGGGCTACTCGGCCACCTTCGGCCAGCCCGAGATCAACCTCGGCATCATCCCCGGCTTCGGCGGCACGCAGCGCCTGCCGCGGCTGGTGGGGCCCGCCAAGGCGCTCGAGATGAACGCCACCGGCGAGGCGATCTCGGCCGAGGACGGCTACGAGCACGGCCTGGTCAACCGCGTGGTCTCCGACCACGAGCTGTTCGACACGGCGGTGCAGTGGGCGCGCAAGTTCGCCCGTCAGGCGCCGCTGGCGCTCGAGCTGATCAAGCAGGTCTCCCACCAGGGCGACCTCGACGACGGCATCGCGGCCGAGAAGCAGGGCTTCGCGACGGCGTTCGCCTCCGAGGACGCGCGCGAGGGCATCGGCGCGTTCCTGGGCAAGCGCACGCCGAGGTTCAAGGGCAAGTGAGCGAGAGCGGCGCCGCCGCGCTGGCCGAGCTGATCCGCTCGGCCGGCACGGTGGTGGCGCTGACGGGCGCCGGGGTCTCCGTGCCGTCGGGGATCCCGGACTTCCG
>DATFPJ010000140.1:0-8319 GCA_035264865.1 Solirubrobacterales bacterium | reverse complement strand
CGCCTCGAGCAGGAAGCCGAAGCGCTCCTGAGCCTGCTCCTCGTCGATGCCGATCGCCTTGAACACCGTTCGCTGGACGTCTGGGTCGCTGATGCGGATCGAACCCCCACCAATCTCCCATCCGTTCCAGACGACGTCGTACGCCTTCGCCCTGGCGGCGCCCGGATCGTCCGGGTTGAACTCCCCGTCGGGCGAGGTAAACGGATGGTTTTGCGGATCCCACCGCTCCTCCTCCGCGTTCCAGCCGAGCAGGGGCCAGTCGACAACCCAGGTGAGCTCGTTCGCGTCCGAATCGATCAGGCCGAGGCGGCCACCCAGCCGTCGCCGCAGCTCGCCCAGCACCGCGGCCGAGATCAGCGGCTCGTCGGCGACCACCAGCAACACGTCGCCCTCCGCCGCCGCCAGCTCCGCGGTCGCGGCGGCGACCTCGTCGGGTGAGAGGAACTTGGCGACGGGTGAGCGCCAGCCGTCGGCTTCGACCACCGCCCAGACGAGTCCCTTGGCGCCGAGCTCGGTCGCCTCGGCGACCAGGCCGTCCAGGTCCGAGCGCGACATCTCGTGGACGCCGGTGTTGAGACCTCGGACGACGGCGCCGCCCTCGATCGCCTGCCGGAAGGCATTGAACTCCGAGCCGCGGAAGGTCTCGGTCAGGTCGTGGAGCTCGAGGCCGAAGCGGAGGTCGGGCTTGTCCGAGCCGTAGCGGGAGACCGCCTCGTCATAGGTGAGTCGACGCATCGGCAGCTGGACCTCCACCCCGCACCGACGGAGAACGTGTGCGAGCAGGCGTTCGTTCAGATCGATCACGTCATCGACGTCGACGAAGGCCATCTCGATGTCCAGCTGAGTGAAGTCCGGCTGGCGGTCCGCGCGCAGGTCCTCGTCCCTGAAGCAGCGCGCGATCTGAAAGTACCGCTCGAAGCCGCCGATCATGAGGAGCTGCTTGAAGAGCTGCGGCGACTGCGGCAGCGCGTAGAACGAGCCCCGCTGCAGGCGGCTGGGCACGAGGAAGTCGCGCGCCCCCTCCGGGGTCGAGCGGGTCAGGATCGGCGTCTCGATCTCGAGGAAGCCCTCGCCGGAGAGGAATTCCCGCATCGCTCCCATCACCCGATGGCGCAGCTCGATCGCCTCGCGCATCCGGTCGCGGCGCAGGTCGAGGTAGCGGTAGCGCAGACGGGTCTCCTCGCTGACCTCGCCCGAGAAGGATTCGATTTCGAAGGGCGGGGTCTCGGCGTCGGCCAGCAGCTCGGCCTCGGTGAGGCGGATCTCGACCTCGCCGGTCGGAAGATCGGGGTTGACAGTCTCCTGGGGGCGCCTCACCACCCTCCCCTTCGCGGTCAGCACGTCCTCGGAGCGCAGCTTGTGTCCGAGCTCGAACGCCGCGCCCGCCTCGTCGGGGTTGAAGACGAGCTGCACCAGCCCGGTCCGGTCGCGCAGGTCGATGAAGACGAGGCCACCGTGGTCGCGCCGTCGGTGCACCCAGCCACCGACCCGGACCTCGGAGTCCACCCGGTCCGGGAGGACCTGCCCGCACCACACGTCGCGGTAGTCGTTGGTGCGGAGCGCCGGGAACCCCTCGCTCATGAGGCGGAGATCATCTCAGTCGCGTTGGCGGGATCGATCTCCTGCTCGTTGCCCGAGGTCATGTCTCGCAGGGTTGCCTTTCCGTGGGGGCCGAGGATCAGCGCCTGGCGGGCGCCGAGTCGGTCTGCCTGCTTCATCTGGCCCTTGATCGCGCGGCCGGCGAGGTCGAGGTCGGCGGCGATTCCCGAGCGGCGCAGCTCCGTGACCAGCGCGAGCGCGTACTCGCGCTGATCGTCCTCGGCGACGACGAACACCCCCTCGCGCTCGGGCTCGGCCGCGGCCTCGCTCCCGGCCTCGAGCGCCAAGGCGATCCGATCGACGCCCAGCGCCCAGCCGCAGGCCGGCGTCGGCGGACCGCCGAGCAGCTCGATCAGTCCGTCGTAGCGGCCCCCGCCCCCGATGCCCGATTGCGCGCCGAGACGGCTGCACTCGAACTCGAAGACCGTGCGGGTGTAGTAGTCCAGGCCGCGGACCAGCGTCGGATCGATCTCGTAGGTGATGCCGTTTCGGTCGAGCAGCTCGCGGACGGCGTCGAAGTGCTCGCCGTCCGCCGGGTCGAGGCGCTCGAGGAGCGTCGGGGCCTCATCCATCACGTGGCGCGTTCCCTCGTGGTCGGCGTCGAAGGCGCGCAGGGGGTTGACGTCGATCCGCGCGCGCACCTCGTCGGAGAGCTCGTCCTCGCGCGAGCGCAGGTAGGCGCGCAGCTCGTCGAGGTAGGAGGCGCGGGCCGCGGGCGTGCCGAGGCTGCCGAGGCGCAGGCGGACGTCCTCGACGCCGAGCTCGGTGAGGATGTCGTTTGCGAGCAGGATCAGCTCGGCGTCCACCAGCGGGGAGTCCGAGCCGATCGCCTCGGCGTCGATCTGGGTGAACTGGCGGTAGCGGCCCGCCTGGGGCCGCTCGTGCCGGAAGAAGGCGCCGTCGGTCCACAGCTTCACCGGCTGGGCCAGCTTCTGCATCCCGTGCTCGAGATAGGCCCGGCAGACCGAGGCCGTCGCCTCGGGCCGCAGGGTGAGCGAGCGGCCGCCCTGGTCCTCGAAGCTGAACATCTGCTTCTGGACGATGTCGGTGGACTCGCCGACGCCGCGCGCGAACAGATCGGTCTCCTCGAAGATCGGGACCTCGATCCGGCGGTAGCCGGCGGTCTCGAGTACTCGTGCGCTCACCTCCTCGATCCGGCGGCGGACCGGCGCGTCCTCGGGCAGGACGTCGAAGGTGCCCCGCGGGGCCTTGAACTTCTCGCTCATGTGGCGAGCCTACCCGCGGGCTAACGGGCGAGCTCGGCCAGGAAAGGGTTGGTCGCCCGCTCCGCCCCGAGGGTGGTGACGCCCATGTGGCCGGGATAGACAGTCGTCTCGGGCGGATGGCTCTCGACCAGCTTGCGAATCGACTCCAGAAGCGTCCCCCAGTCGCCGCCCGGGAGGTCCGTCCGGCCCACCGAGCCCTGGAAGAGCACGTCACCCGAGAAGATCGCCGCCTCGTCGGGGACCGAGTAGGTGACGTGGCCGGGGCTGTGGCCGGGCGTGAAGATCACATCGATCTCGAACCCGGCGAGCTCGAGCTGCTCGCCCCCGCTCACTGTGTGGTCGGCGTCGTAGCTCTCGTAGGGCCCGAAACCGGGCCAGGGGACGAAGGAGTTGATGTCGGCGAGGACCGGGGTCTCCACCTCCGGGCACCAGACCGGCGCACCGGTGGCCTTCGCGACCGGCGCGACGGCGCCGATGTGGTCGAAGTGCGTGTGGGTCAGGAGGATCCCCTCCACCGTCACGCCGAGCTCGTCCGCCGCGTTGAGGAGGCGCTCGGCCTCGTCGCCCGGGTCCACGATCAGGGCTTTGTCCGAGCCGTCGCGGCGGAACAGAAAGCAGTTCTCGGCGATCTGGCCGACCGTGAACATGCGGACGTCCATCGGTGTCACCCTCCCCCCTGCTCGGCTCCGGTGCGCTGCTCCTCGCGCTCGGCGCGCTTCTTCGCCTCCTTGCGGAGGTATCGCTGGTAGACGAATCGATCGACCAGGTACGCCATCGGCACGTAGAACCCGAGCATCAGCACGCCCACCGCCAGAGCGGCGGCCGGGGTCTGCCCGAAGACCGCCAGCAGGCCGACGAACACGACCGCTGCGATCGCGCCCTTCTTGATCGCGCTGGACCAGGTCGGCGGGTCGGGTGTCCGCGGGCCGCCCTTCTTCTTCTTGCTGCGGTTGCGGGCCCGGGCCTGAGCCTCGGCGCGGCTACGCGCGCGCCCGCGGGCGGGCCTCGTGTCGATCCGGCCGCCCTGCGTCCCGCGGTGCTTGCGGCGGCGCTTTCGCTTCGTCTGCGCCATCGCGTGGAGGCTAGCCGAGCACGTTCTCGATCACGTCGCGCTTCGGGTCGAAGTTCCGGATCGGCGGTTCGTCCGGATAGCCCTGGAATGCGACCGCCGGAGCGAGGCCGACGAGCTCCGCCTCGATCGGCTTGGCGCCGTGCTCGCCGGCCAGGCGGACGATCTCCGAGGCCACCTTTGCAAGCGGGACCGCCAGTGGGTCGTGGACGTTGACGGAGACTTGGGTGCGGTCACCCTCCCTCGGCAGGCCGAGCGCGCGTACCCCGATCAGGCCGCCGCCGGACTCGCGCAGCTCGGCCGCGACCGCCCGCGCGATCTCGGGGTTCGGGGTGTCGAGCTCCACGTTGAAAGCGACCAGCGGCTCGCGCGCGGTGACCAGCGTCGCGCCGGCGCTCGGGTGCGGCTCGTCCGGTCCGAGGTCCGGCTCGAGCTCGCCGGCTCCCATCCGGCGGGCAAGCTCCGCCGGGCCGCCCTGACGGAAGTAGGCGCGCTCGGTGCGCTCCGGGCTGCTCGCCAGCTCCCCGTAGAAGAAGACGGGGATGCCGAGAGAGGCGATGCGATCCGCCACCTCGCGGGCCGCGGTGACCACATCGTCGTGGCGATCCTCGGTCTGCCAGACGACCGGGCAGACGTCGAGTGCGCCGATGTGCGGGTGGACGCCCTGATGGCCGCGCAGGTCGATCAGGTCGACGGCGTGCTCGGCGCCGGCGAACAGAGCCTCGACGAGCTTCTGCGGCTCGGCCGCGATCGTGAAGACGCAGCGGTTGTGCTGGGCGTCGTAGTGACGGTTGAGCACGCGGGCGTGCGCGCCCAGCGTCGCCTCGAGCGCGCCGATCACCCGCTCGTTCCGCCCCTCGGAGAAGTTCGGCACCCCGACCAGGGGCATCGGCCGGTCCGACCCGGTCTCCTCGCTCACCGGATCAGCAGCTCGCCTTCCCTGACGATCGGCTCGCCGTCCAGCTCGACCGTCGGCTTCATCAGGATGCAGTCCAGGTGAACCGGGACCTGCACCGTCCCGCCGATGCCCGCGGAGGCGCCGAAGGCGATGTGGCACGTGCCGGCGATCTTCTCGTCCTCGAGGATCTCGCCGGTCAGGATCGCCCTCTCGTTCGTCCCGATGCCGAGCTCGGCGATGTTGGTCCCGTCCTCGCCGTGCTCCGTCAGCAGCTCCATGAAGGCCATGCCCTGGCCACCGCGCGCCGAGGTGAGGTGGCCGCCCTCGACGACGAGCTCGACGGGTTCCTCAACCAAGCCGATGCCGGCCAGCGAGCCGTCGATCACTGCTGTGCCGTTGGCGGTCACCGGCGAGATGAATCCCTCGCCGCATGGCAGGTTGCCGAAGGCGCCACGCTCGGTGAGCTCGCCGGCGTCCGGGATCGCCTCCCTGCCCGAGAGGTCGAGGAGCAGATCGGTGCCGTTCGCGCCCATGATCCGGGCCTCCGCGGCGCGGTCGAGCGCCTCGGCCACAGCGTGACCCTTGCGCCGCAGCCCCTCCATGTCGGCGCTCATCACCCGGGCGAGCATGTCCTCGGTGACGCCAGGCAGCGTCGCGCAGCGCGCGCCCGCGTCGCTGGCCGCCTTGCGGGCAGCGGTGTGCGAGAGCGACTGCCTCGTCGGCGCCAGCATCACGTCGGAAGCGGCCATCGCATCCGCCACCGTTCGAGGAGGCTCGGCTCCATGCGAGGCGCGCGCCGAGATCACCGCGAGCACCGCCTCCGCGCCGGCATCGGCAGCCTCGTCGCGCAGTCGCTCTCCTAGTGATTGCGTGGTGGGATCGGCGACGACCAGCACCTCCTCCCGCTCGTTCACGCCGAGGCACTCACGCACGACCGCACGCACGGCTCGATCGAGATCGCTCATCGCCGCGGACCCTAGATGACCGCTAGCGCGTCTTCGACGGGACGGGCTCGCGCTGCCCGTTCCGTGCGGGCATGCCGGTCTCGTCGAGCTCGGCGCGTAGCTCACGGATCTTTGCCTTGTAGGCGGCCTCGTCGCCGCCGCAGAGGTAGCTGCCCCAACGCGAGCCGTTGTGGACATGCGGGACCTCGTCCGCGAGTAGATAGTCGAACACCTGGGCGATCTGGACCTGACCGCGGTCGACCAGCACCTTGCGGCGGTGGGAGTGACGCCACATCGCCTTCTGCTCGGAGGTCGAGTTGAAGAGAGCCAGGCGTCCCAGCAGGTCGTGGGCGTAGACCGAGCGGAAGTATGAGAAGCCGACCGGGTAGTCGCCCCAGTGGCAGCCAAGCTCCTGTGGCATCAGCAGCGAGTGGAGCTTCGCGTGGCGCATCTCATCCCAGATCTGGCGCGCCATGTCTACGTGGAAGTCCCACGGCATCTCCGGGTGCTCGTGCGAGTTGCGAGCCATCAGCTCGGCGGCGCAGATCTCAGCGTCCATCAGGGCGTGGAAGAAGTGACGCTGCTCCTCGGGCTCGACCGGGACGTGATTCTCGTCGGGGTCGTTGACGTACAGCTCGCGGGCCAGGAAGGGGTCGCCGTCGGGGGTCACCTCGATGTAGTCGTCGCGGGCGGGCTCGACCAGGGGGGGCGTGATCCGCAGCGCTCGCGGCTCTGCCTTGAGGCGGATCGGGAGGGCACCGAGGTCGCTGACAGCGGGGGCGCGCGGGTCAGCGGAACCGCCCAGCGCCGCAACGTGGCGCTCCTGCCGCTCGACCAGCTGAGTGAGCAGCCGCAGCGAGGGCTCGTCGGAGACCGGGTCGAGGCTCTCCAGATGGACTCGGAAGGCGCGGAGCAGGGCCGGCTTCGCCGCGCCGTACGCGAGCTCGAGGTAGTCGGTTGGGGTCGGCGCTTGGTCGAGGCGGTCGAGCAGCTCGGTCAGCTCCTCGGCGGGGGCACCGGGGTAGTCGCTCGGGTGGCGCAGCTCGTAGAGCCGCCGGCGGATCTTGCTGATCGCTCGGGCGTCGTCGTGGAGGTGGTCTCCGAGCGCGTACTTGACTTCGAACTCAGGCGCCAGCGCAAGCCAGCCGGCCGAGAGCTGGACCAGCTCGCGCAGCAGGTGGAAATAGTTCGAGAAGCGGATCGCGTTCTGGTCGACGTCGTAGCCCAGCCTCAGGCGATCAGGTCCGAGCCGACCGGGTCCCGCGTGGTCAGGCTCGCGTCTCATCCCTCAGCTCCTCACCCTCGGCATCTCCCCCCTCCTCGGCGAGCAAACGCCGCTTGTGGCGGCCGACCACGCTGGGCAGCAGACCCCCGCCCGCCGACACGTTGATCACTGCCTGGTCGGAAATCCGGGTGATCATCCCCGCATAGCGCCCGCCGATCCCGAACGGGTTGATGTTGAAGCGCTTCAGGCGCATCTGCACGTGCCCGTCCGCGACCGTGGGGAACATCTCCTCGGGGACCGGCACGTACTCCTGGACGATGAAGTCACCCGCGTCGGCGTGCTCACCGATGATCCGGTCCCAGTCGGCCTGCTCGGTCTCCATCCCCAGCGCCACGTCGTGGCCGCCGTACTCCGAGGCGGGTTTCAGCACCAGACGCACCCGATTGTCGGAGACGAACCGGAGCAGGTCGACCGACCACTGTCCGTACGTCACCTGGCCGGGCCGCAGGATCCGGGTCCACGGGATGGTCGCCGCGATCACCTCGGCCTCGCGCGGCTCGACCAGGTCAGAGAATCGCGGGTCGTCGAGCAGCGCCATCAGCTTCTTGTTGTTGGCGACCCGGGCGCGAGGCGGGTTGACCAGGCAGACCGCCCCGTCGCGATAGGCGGCGGTGAGGTCGCCTTCGGCGAGGTCGTCGATCAGCGCCCGGCGGTAGACGAGGTGGATGGGCTCGCCGTCGGCGCGGAGCACCGATCCGTCGTAGGCGAGCCGATCGGTGGTGGAGTGAATCGCCTCGATCCCCGTCTCGGCCGCGGCGCCGCAGACGATCCGGAACTCCGGGACCGAGGGGCTCCCCGGGACGTCGACCAGCGCCAGGCGCGCGGTCTCGGGCAGCTCGCGGCCCCGACCGCCCTGGGCGCGCATCTCGCGGTAGGCATCGAGCAGGGTCTCGATGAGAAGCGGCAGCATCGGGTCATAGGCGGTGTCGAAGTCGCTCTCGACGCGCGGCAGTGCGATGGCACGCCGGAGGCCCTCATGCAGGACGTCGGTGTACCCGATCCCGGCTGGCGAGTCGGCGTTGAACTCGAGGAACCTGACCTGGTCGCCGGCGAGGAACGCGTCGAGGCGGCAGATGCGAAGCGGGTGCGGGTAGCCGGGGTCGACCCGAACCAGCGAGTCCTCGAAGGTTGGGAGGGCCAGCTCCTCCTGGAGGCGATCGTCACCGGGATAGGCCTCGCAGAAACGGTCGAGGACGCTGCAGAGGGACTCGACCGCGCGGCGCACCCGCCGCACTTGGCCGGGGGAGACGAAATGCGGCATCAGCACGAAGGGAATGGTGTGGCCGTCGAAGACGACG
>DATFPJ010000139.1:0-3132 GCA_035264865.1 Solirubrobacterales bacterium | reverse complement strand
CGTCGCCCTCCTCGAGCTTCTCGGCCTCGAGCACGCCCTTCCACCACTCGGGCCAGCGCTCGCTCTCGTAGATCGCGTCCCAGACGCGTTCGCGGTCTGCCTCGAGCAGCCAGGTGGTCAGGAACCGGTATTCGGCCACGGCGCTAGGCGCGCGGGGTCAGTTGCGGGATGGCGCTTCTCCGTTGCCAAATTGCGTCGAAGGTCTTTCGACGATCTGGGAGAAGCGGATCACCGTCACGGTGTCGTCCTCGCCGATCGGCCGCGTGTAGATCTTCTCGAGAAAGTCGACCGTCTCGGAGGGCCGGCGGAACTCGGGGTTGTCGTGCTCGATGTCGCGCGGCGAGAGCTCTGCGACCCTCTTCACCTCGACGTCGTCGATCACCGCCGCGAAGATCTTCTCCCGCGGCTGGTGGCGGTATCCGATCGTGATCCAGACGACCTGCCCGCGCTTGTACTTGCGCGACTTGTCGCCCAGCCGGATGGTCGCCGTCTTCCGCCCGCTGCGCAGCTGGTCGACGAAGACGGGCGAGTAGAAGTTGAGCACGTAGAGCGCAGAGTTCACCGCGCGAGCCTAACTATTCTCCGGCTGCTCGGGGGGATTGAAACCCTCCTCGCCGATCAGGGGAACGAAGCGGCACGGGCCGATCGTTTCCTGGCGGAGACTGCCGTTCTCCTTGACGAACGCGGTGAGCAGGTCGGCGGAGCCCGTCGCGATCGGGACGACCAGACGGCCCTGCTGGGCGAGCTCCGCGAGCAGGCTGTGCGGCGCCTCCGGGGTGGCGGCGTGCACCGCGATGGCGTCGTATGGAGCTCCCTCGGGATAGCCGCGACTGCCGTCGCCGAGGACCACCTGCACGTTGCCGATCCCAAGGCGCTCCAGATTCCGGCGCGCGCTGTCGGCCAGCTCGGCGACGCGCTCGAGGCTGACGACCCGTTCTGCGAGCCTCGCCAGCACTGCCGCCGAGTATCCGGAGCCGGTGCCGATCTCGAGGACGTTTTCCCCGCCTTGGAGGCCGAGCGCCTGACAGATCGCGGCGACCACCCAGGGCTGGGAGATGGTCTGCTCGTGGCCGATCGGCAGCGCCGAGTCGTTGTAGGCGCTCGGGCGGATCTCCTCCGGCAGGAACTCCTCACGCGGGACCGCGGCCATCGCCTCCAGGACGCGCTCGTCCCAGATGCCGCGCCGGCGAAGCTGGCGCTCGACCATCCGCTCGCGGAGTTCCGGGAAGTCGCTCATATGGGCTGGCCTCGTCGCCCTAGAAAATGTAGGCGTCGAGGCGCTCCGGCTCGATCACCGTCACGCGGCCGCGCCCGACCTGGACGACGCCGGCGCGCTCGAGCGTGGCGAGAAAGCGGCTGACGCTCTCGCGCGAGGTGCCTGCCATCTGCGCGAGGTCGGACTGCCGGAGCCTGATCGTGACCCCGTCCCTGACCAGCGGCGTCACGGGCTCCTCCGCCAGAAGCTTGTTGAGCACTCCGGCAACTCGGCTCGGCACGGTCTGGAAGGACTGACGGGAGATGCGCTCGTTCGCCTCCCGCAGGCGCCGGGTGAGCGCGACGATCAGCTTCTCCGCCATCTCCGGGTGGTCGCGGATCAGCGGCCGCATGTCCGAGGCCGGCAGGGCGAGTAGCTCGGTGCTCTCCACCGACTCGACGCTCGCCGAGCGGCGCTCGCCGTCGAGCATGGCGAGCTCGCCGAAGATTGCGCCCGGCCCGAGGGTGGCGAGGGTGATCACGCGCCCGTCGGAGTGCTGGCGGATCACCCTGCAGCTGCCCCGGCTCACGATGTAGCAGGCGTCGCCGGGGTCCCCTTCGTGGAAGACGCGGGTGTCCGGCGGGTAGCTGCGCGGGATCGCTACCTGCGCGACCCGTTGCAGCTCGTCGGGCGAGAGCTCCGAGAACAGCGGGACGCGGCCGAGCAGCTCGACGATCCCATCTGCAGCTCCGCTCTCCACTCCCACTCGTCCCCGATTATCGCTGCTTATGCCGGTGCAGGGGGGTCGTCACGCCCCGCGCGCCGTGCTCAGCCGCTCGCGGGCTGACAGCGCGGACACCAGTAGCTGACCCGGGCCGAATCGCCCTGCGCCCGCGACTGGATCGGGCTGCCGCAGCGAGGGCACGGCCTGCCCGCCTGCCGGTAGACGCGATGCGGCTGGCGGCCGGTCTCGGCCGCTTCGAGCATCAGCCCCCTAGTCGCCTCGAGGACGCGCACCACCTGATCGTCAGTCAGCACCCCGATCGGATCGTTCGGGTCGAGCCGGGCCTCGAAGCACCCCTCCGACCGGAAGATGTTCCCGATGCCGGCGACCAGGCGCTGCCCGAGCAGGGCCTCGCCGAGCTTCAGCTCCGGCCCGCGTGAGCGCAGGCGCGCGACCGCCGACTCGTAGTCGAACCCGTCCGCCAGCAGGTCGGGGCCGAGGCGCGCGAGGCGAGGGTCGCGGAGCAGCTGGGCCTCGGTCGCGATCCGCATCATCGAGCCGCCGAAGTTGACCGCCTCCACGCCGTCCGCGGCCAGCGCGAGCCACGCCTGGAAGGCGGGCCTGCGCCAGCGCTCACCGAGGCGGTGAAGGTCCCATGAGCCGCGCATGCCGAGGTGGCTGTGGAGGACGGCGCCGTCGAAGCGGAAGAGCAGGTGCTTGCCGCGACTCTCGACGCGCTCGAGGCGGTGGCCGTCGATCTCCGCGATCGGGAGGCCCGTTGGGCGGCGGGGGCCCGGGGCACGGACCGCGACCGCCTCACCCGCCAGCGCCTCGTCGAGCCGCCGGGCGAGGCGGAGGATCGTGTCGCCTTCGGCCATGACTAATCGGGTTGCTGCTCGGCTTTGCTTCCGCCGGACCCTCTCATGCCACCAGCTTGCGCGGCTGGCGGCGGAAGCCCGCCTCGATCAGCGCGGCCTCCATGCCGGAGCCGATCACCGCTTCTCCGTCGAGCCGCTCGATCGCGAGCTTCTCGATCTGGCCGGCCTGCGCAGCCTCGGCGAGCGCGCCGAGGTACTCGATCAGTTCGCCGTCGCCGATCTCCTGCAGCCGCAGGATGCCCTTGCCGCCGCGCTCGACGTAGAGCAGCGGCTCACCGTCCCTGAGCATCACGTAGGCCCCCGCGGTGCGAGCCGGCCGTCGCTGGCCCTCGAGC
>DATFPJ010000138.1:0-4653 GCA_035264865.1 Solirubrobacterales bacterium | reverse complement strand
CGCTGAGCTGGCGGGCCAGCTGGGGCCACAGCCCCGTGACTGCGAAGGGCCTCGCAAGGGGCCCTTCGCATTTCTCGCCGCGGGACCGGCCGGATACTGTCCCCGAGCCGTCAACGAGCCGAAGGGAGAGCGCTGTGCCCGAACGCGACGGATACATCCCGGGCGTTCCCTGCTGGGTGGATGCGAGCGAGCCCGACCCGCAGGCGGCGGCCGACTTCTATGGCGGTCTCTTCGGCTGGGAGTTCGAGGACCTGATGGCCCAGGACTCGGGGGAGACTTACCTGATCGCCCGGCACAAGGCGAAGAGCTCCTCGATCTTCGATACGTCGGGCGCCCAGCAGAGGGGCGACGTCGCCGCCGTCCGCTCGATCCCCGAGGCGGCGCCGCCGATCGCGAGATGGAACACGTACTTCTGGGTCGACAGCGCGGACGAGATGGCATCGAGGATTCAGGATGCCGGCGGTGCGGTGGTGATGGAGCCGTTCGACTTCATGGATGCCTGCCGCATGGCCGTCTGCAGCGATCCGGAGGGAGCGGTGTTCGGCGTCTGGGAAGCGAAGGAGCACAAGGGCGCGCGCCTGGTCAACGATCCGGGGGCCCCGGTCTTCAACGGCCTCAACACCCGCGACGTGGAAGGGGCGAAGTCGTTCTACGGATCGGTCTTCGGGTGGCAGACCGTGGACATCGGCGGCGGAGGCGAGGGCTGGACGCTGCCGGGCTACGGCGATTGGCTCGAGCGCGAGCACCATCCGGAACTTCGCAAGCAGATGGCGGCGGCGGGAGCGCCCGAGGGGTTCGAGGACGTGGTCGGGAGCATCAATCGGATCCCCGAAGATCAGCCTGACACGCCGGCGCACTGGAGCGTGACCTTCGCGGTCGAGGATGCCGACGGCACGGCCGAGAGGGCAGCCGAGCTGGGTGGAGCGGTGATCGTCCCGCCATTCGACGCCCCATGGTCCAGGCCCACCTACACGATCCGGGTGACGGTGATCGCCGACCCGCAGGGCGCGACCTTCGCCGCGAGCAGGTTCGTGCCGAAGACCTAGAAGAGCTGGTTCTCGCCGGCGAAGATCTCGGAGACCGAGTCGTCGGTGAAGATCCTGCGCATCGAGTCGGCGAGGGTCTGCGCCGCCGAGAGGACGATGATGTTCTCCGGCGCGCCGGGGCGCTGCGGGATCGTGTCGGTGACGACGATCCGCTCGATGCCCGAGTTCTCCTCGGCCAGCCGCTCGTAGGCCGGTCCCGAGAAGACGCCATGGGTGGCGACGGCGATCACGCGCGCCGCTCCCTCGTCCATGACGGTGCGGGCGGCAGCGGTGAGCGTGCCCGCCGTGTCGATCATGTCGTCGACGAGGACCGCCGTCTTGCCCTTGACGTCACCGACGACGTAGCCGATCTCGGCGACCTGCTGGGCCGGGCGCTCCTTCTCCATCACCGCCCAGTGGCTGCCCACCTTGCGGGCGAAGTTGCGCGCGGTCTTCACGCGGCCCGCATCCGGAGAGACGATCACCGGCTCCTCCTGGAAGGCCTGGTCCTGGATCCACTGGGTCAGCATCGGCATCGCGGTCATGTGGTCGAGCGGCACATGGAAGAAACCCTGCACCTGGCCGGCGTGGAGATCCATCGTCAGCACCCGGTCGACGCCCACCCCCTCGAGGCACTTGGCGACGATCCGCGCTGAGATCGGCTCCCGCGGCGCCGACTTCTTGTCCTGCCGGGCATAGCCGTACCAGGGCATCACGGCGATGATCCGGTGCGCCGACGCGCCCTGGGCCGCGTCGATCATTCCGAGCAGCTCCATCAGCGCATCGTTCGGCGTCATCTCCTCGCGTTCGTTCGCCGCGGTGGACTGGACGATGAAGACGTCCGCGCCTCGGATCGACTCCTCGTAGCGGCAATAGACCTCGCCGTTCGAGAAGGTCTTGAGAGTGACGTCGCCGAGGTCGACGTCGAGATGCCGGGCGATGTGCGAGGCGAGCTCGCCGGAGGCACGGCCTCCGAAGACCATCAGGCGCTTCGTGTAGTCCTGGGTGATCTCGTTGATGGGCTGCGTCTGCTCGATCGTGCTCACGAGTCTTCTGCCTCGCTTGATTCCTTCGCCTTTTTCGCGGCGTAGCCCTCGACGTTCTCCTGTTCCGCCCTCGCGATGCCCAGTGCCCCGGGCGGAACATCTTCCGTGATCACCGAACCGGCCCCAGTGTATGCGTCGTCGCCGACTTCTACGGGAGCCACGAAGGTCGTGTCAACTCCGGTGTGGACGTTCTTCCCGATCTTGGTGCGATTTTTGCTGCGGCCGTCGTAGTTGGCGGTGATCGTCGACGCTCCGAGGTTGCTGCCCTCCCCCACCTCGGCATCGCCGATGTATGAGAGATGGGGGACCTTGGCGCCCCGCCCGATCTCGGAGTTCTTGATCTCGACGAAGCTCCCGGCCTTGGCGCCTTCGCCGATGCGGGCGTCGGGGCGCAGATAGGTGAAGGGGCCGACGGCCGCCTCGTCGGCGACCTCACAGCCGACGAGATAGGAGTGAACGACGGTTGCGCCGGCGCCGACCCGTGAGTCGATCAGCGTCGTCATCGGGCCGATGGCGCTGCCGCCGCCGATCGTCGTCGAGCCCCGGAGCGAGGTCCCCGGAAGGATGGTCGCGTCGGGATCGATCCGGACATCCGCGTCGATCCAGGTGGCGGTCGGATCGTCGATCGTCACCCCCGCCTTCATGTGCGACGTGAGGATGCGCTGGCGCGCGACCTCGCTCGCGCGCGCGAGATCGGCGCGGTCGTTGACGCCGAGGTTGACGCCAGGATCGGGGGCCTGGTAGGCGACTATGCGCAGTCCGCGCTCGCGCAGCAGCGGCAGGACATCGCCGAGGTAGTACTCGCCCTGGGCATTGGCGTTCGTCAGCCCCGAGAGCGCCTCGCCGAGGGCTTCCGCGTCGAACGCGTAGGTCCCGGCGTTCACCTCCCTGATCGCGAGCTCCTCCGGGGTCGCGTCGCCGGGCGCCTTCGCTTCGACGATTCGCTCGATGTCCCCGCTCGGGTCGCGGATGATCCGCCCGTAGGAGGCCGGATCCTCCATCTCGGTGGTCATCACGGTCGCGGCCGCGCCGGACTCCCGGTGCGTCGTGACCAGCTCGCCGATGATCTCGGCGGAGATCAGGGGATGGTCGCCGGAGAGAACCAGGACCGTGCTCGACTCTCGCACCACGTCGGCGGCGGCGCGCACCGCACCACCGGTGCCGTCGGGCTCGGGCTGGACGATCACCTCGGTGCCCTCCGCGAGGGCCTCGGAGAGGTCCTGGTCCCGGGGGACGATCACACAGACCCGCCCGGCGCCGGCGTCGCGCGCCGCGGCGATCGGCCAGGCGAGCAGCGGGCGACCGCAGACCTCGTGCAGGACCTTGGGCAGGGACGACTTCATGCGGGTGCCCTCGCCCGCAGCCATGATCAGGGCGGTGGGAGCCTCGTTCACCCCGAAAGCGTAATCGCGGTGCGCACGAGGGGTCGGTCCCGTGCCTGCGCTGGGCGTCAGCGCAACGGCGAGCGCCGCTCCAGCAGCTGGACCCGCCCGGTGGCCGTCTCGTAGACGAGCCCAGTCACCGAGAACGAGTCCGGGATCGCCGTGTGGGCCGCGAGACCCTCGATGTCGCGACGGACACCCTCGTGCGGATCGGTGGAAGTCAGCGCGTTCGCGCCGCACTCCGTGTGCTGCATCAGGACGAGCTCAAGCGCGGCGAGGTCAGATCCGCGTGCCCGTGCGACCCGATCGAGGGTCTCGAGATCGTTGATCAGCTCAGGCGTCACGCGACCGCCCGGGTTGCGGAGGACCATCGCGTCCCCGAGCTCGAGTCCGAGCGCCGCGATGGGGTCGATCCGGTGGTCCATGCAGGTGAGGACCACCAAACCGCGACGGGGCAGGGGCGGAAGCTCGCCCACGCCCCGCTCGGCATAGGCACGGTTCCGCTCGAGCAGAGTGTCATCCCAGGCCATCGGGACGACACTCAATCACGGCTAGGCCCTGACGCTCTCCTCGCGCGCTTGGAAGACCTGGCTGACCAGATCGACGATCTCGTCGGGCGCCTTCTCCGGTGAGCCCGCATCGAGAGGCGGCTCGGGGTCATACTCGATCCCGAGCTGGACGGCCTGAGCGACCTCGTCTCCGTTGATCCGCTGGACGAGCCGCAGCGCCATGTCGATTCCGGAGGAGACCCCGGCTGCCGTGATGATCTTGCCGTGCTCGACCACCCGCTCGGGGACCGGCTTGGCGCCGAGCTCGGCGAGCCGTTCACGGGCGAGCCAGTGGGTCGTCGCCGGGATGCCATCGAGCAAGCCGGCGGCCGCGAGAAGCAGCGCGCCGGTGCACACGGAGGTCGTCCAGGTGCTCGTCTCGTGCACCCCGCGGATCCACTCGTGAAGCGGCTCGTGCTTGAGGAGGAGGCGGTTTCCGAAGCCACCGGGCACCACGACGATGTCCGGGGTCGTCACCTCAGCGAGCGACGCGTCGGCGACGAGCGACAGGGTGTCGGACTCGTTGCGGACCGGACCGGCCTGCTCGGCCACGAAGATCGACTCGGTGCCCGGTACCGAGTTGAGGACGTCGTGGGGGCCGATGACGTCGAGGGCGGTGAAGCGGTCGTAGAGCAGGTAGGCGATCTGCATG
>DATFPJ010000137.1:0-3922 GCA_035264865.1 Solirubrobacterales bacterium | reverse complement strand
GGCAATGAGGGGAAGGAAGGACGGGCGAACAGCGGCAATGAAGGGGAGTGGCATCGGAGTTGGCGCCCCCTTGCACTATGCGCAAGGAACGCGCCAATGCCGCCGAGCACTCGCCCGGGTCGCGGCCCGCCAGCATGGCGTCGTAAGCGCCGCGCGTGCGCTCCTCGGCCAGAGCGCTCTGGCACCCAACCTATGATGGAACCGTGCCGGCAACGACACAGAAAAAGGCCCCGGCGAAAGGTGCAAAGGGCAAGCAGAAGCCAGGCGAGCTCTTCCTGATCGACGGCAACTCGCTTGCCTATCGCGCGTTCTTCGCGCTCCCCGAGTCCATCGCCACCCACGACGGCCGGCCGACCAACGCGATCTACGGCCTCGCGTCGATGTTCGCCAAGCTGCTGATCGACGAGGACCCGGCGGCGGTCATCGTCTGCTGGGACGCCGGCTGGTCGGGCCGCGAGGTCACCTACGAGCCCTACAAGTCCGAGCGCAAGCCCCGCCCGGACCTCCTGCGCGACCAGTGGCCCCATCTGATGCCGCTCGCGGAGGCCTTCGGCTTCACCAACCTCAGGGTCGATGGTTACGAGGCCGACGATGTGATCGCGTCCCTGGTCAAGCGGGCGCGCGAGCAGGGCATCCCGGTGATGGTCGTCTCCGGCGACCGCGACGTCTACCAGCTGGTCGAGGACGGAGTTCGCGTCATGACCACCTCCCGCGGCGTCACCGACACGAAGATCTACGACCGCGAGGGCGTGATCGAGCGCTACGGCGTTCCGCCCGAGCTGGTCACGGACCTGATCGGCCTGAAGGGCGACACCTCGGACAACATCCCCGGCGTCCCCGGCATCGGCGACAAGACGGCCGCCCAGCTGCTGCAGGAGTACGGCGACCTCGAGGGCGTGCTCGCGAACATCGACAACATCTCCGGCGCCAAGCGCAAGGAGAACCTCACCAACCACGCCGAGGACGCCCGCATCTCCAAGCAGCTCGCCACGGCGATCACCGACATCGACGTCGAGCTCGACCTCGACGAGCTGATGTCGCAGCACATGGACCGCAGCCGCCTGCGCGAGGTCGCCCGGGAGTTCGAGCTGCGCGTCATCCTCCAGCGCCTCGAGGAGGAACTCGGCACAGACTTCATCCCCGACTCGAAGGTCGAGGAGGAGCTCGATGTCCAGGCGGAGAGGGGGAGCATCGACGACCTCGCGGAGGGCGAGGTCGCGCTCGCAATCGTGGCTGAAACCTGGTCCGGGTACGACGGCAAGAAGCTGGTCGAGGGCGACTGCCCGAACCTCATGAAGCTCGCGGAGTCCCTCGGCAGCCGCCAGTTGATCGCCCATGACCTGAAGAGCCTGGGCGGCGGCGCGCAACATGGTCTGATCGCCGCGGCCGGCGACGACGGCCTCGACCTCCGCCACGACACCATGGTCGGCGCCTACCTCCTCGACCCGGCCCGGCGCAGCTACGACCTGATCGACATCGCCGCCCAGCGCGGCCTCGCCGCTGCGCCGAAGACGACCGACACGGTCGACGGCGATCAGCTCGAGCTCGGCGAAGAGCCCCCGCCCGACCCGGCCGCCGAGGCACGGCTGGTGTGGGAGATCGCCCAGATCCAGCGCAAGGACATGAAGGCCCAGGGCATCGAGCGCCTCATGGACGAGGTCGAGATGCCACTGATCGAGGTCCTGGCCTCGATGGAGCAGACCGGCGTCCTCCTCGACCAGAAGCGGCTCGCCGACATCGGTGAGGGCTTCGAGCAGCGGATCGAGACCCTGCAGGTCGAGATCTTCGAGCTGGCTGGCCACGAGTTCACCATCGGCTCGCCGCAGCAGCTCGCCGAGGTCCTCTTCGACGAACTGGGCCTGACCAAGAAGCGCCGCGGCAAGACCGGCTTCTCCACCGACGCGCGCGTCCTCTCACAGATCCGCGAGGAGCACGAGATCGTCGCCAAGGTCGAGCAGTGGCGCGAGCTCACCAAGCTGAAGAGCACATACCTCGACGCGCTTCCGGAGCTGATCGACCCCGGCACCGGCCGGCTCCACACCACCTTCAACCAGACCGCCACCGCCACCGGCCGGCTCTCCAGCACCAACCCCAACCTCCAGAACATCCCAATCCGCACCGAGGAGGGCCGCCCGATCCGCTCCTGCTTCGTCGCCCCCCGCGGCCACCGGCTGCTATCGGCCGACTACAACCAGATCGAGTTGCGGATCCTGGCCCACATCGCGGGTGAGGACGCCCTCCGCGAGATCTTCGCCCGCGGCGAGGACATCCACGCGGCCACTGCCGCCGGGATCATCGGCGCCGATCCGAAGAAGGTCACGCCCGGCGAGCGCTCCAAGGCCAAGATGGTCAATTACGGCATCGCCTACGGCCTCTCGGCCTACGGCCTCGCGGACCGGCTCAACATCGAGCAGGAGGAAGCCGGCTCCTACATCGACCGCTACTTCGAGCGCTTCCCCGCGGTCAAGCGCTACATCGAGGAGACCATCGACTTCGCTCGCAAGGAAGGCTACGTACAGACGCTGCTAGGCCGCCGCCGGCCGATTCCCGAGCTCCGCTCGGGCCGTCCCCAGGTCCGCAGCCAGGGGGAGAGGCTCGCGGTCAACATGCCCATCCAGGGGACTTCGGCCGACATCATCAAGATCGCCATGGTCGCCTGCCAGAAGGCGCTCGACGCCTCGGATCTCGAGACCCGCCTCGTCCTCCAGATCCACGACGAGCTCCTCTTCGAGGGACCGACCGACGAGATGGAGGCCGCCTCTGAGTTGGTCAACCGCGAGATGTGCCGCGCCTTCGAGCTGGATCCGCCGCTGGCGGTGGACGTCGGCGTCGGCAAGGACTGGCTCGCCGCGAAGTAGCGCGGCTCTGCGTCCGCGGGCTCAGTCCCCGACGAGAGCGTCGAGCTCGTCCGTCAGTTCGATGACCGACGGCCGGTCGGACGGCTCGAACGCCAGGCACGAATCGATCAACCGCGTGAAGGAGGCCGTAGCGCGCCGGCTCTCCGCCACCGACGGCGCCGGCCGCTCGGCCTGCGGATAGCTCCCGTGCTTCGCGTCCGGGAACGGCCGCACACCGGTCGCAGCCTCGTACAGGGTGGCCCCGATCCCCCAGACGTCACTCGCGGCGTCACCGCGGCCGCCCCGCGCCTGCTCCGGCGACAGGTACGGCGGGGTGCCGCGGCCACGCGGAATCCGGCCCGGCCTGCGGCAGAGGCTCAGGTCGATCACCTTCGCCTGCCCGCCCTGGACGATCACGTTCGACGGCTTCAGGTCGAGATGGAGGAAGCCGCGACCGTGTAGATATCCGATCGCGGAGCAGAGCTGGACGCCGAGATGCGCGACATCGGGAATCGCCATGCGTCGCGTCGCGGCCTCGATCATATGCTCGAGCGTCTCTCCCCCCAGCGTCTCGAGGATCAGCACCGTTCTCGGTCGCCGCCGGAGCTCGTACGCGCGCACGATGTGTGGATGGGTGAGCTCGAGCAGCAGCTCGCCCTCGCGAACCAGCCGCCTGCGAACGCGGGGCTCCTGCCGGTCCGGCCGTACGACCTTCACGATGCAGCGGCAGTCCCGCTCGACGCTCCAGGCGTCGTAGACGTCGAGGGACCGGCTCCGGCTGAGGTGCGAGAGCACCTCATACCCCGACACGATCGAGGCGCCAGGCGCGAGCAGCCCGCTGATCGACCCATTGGCTGAGCTCATGGAGCGACTGGCGTGCCGACCGACACCGCGGGAGATTCCTCGTCCGCACCACGGTGATGCAGCCGGTAAAGCCGCGCGTAGGTTCCCCCGAGGCGCATCAGCTCGTCGTGGGTCCCGCCCTCGACGATCCGACCTTGCTCCAGTACCGCGATCCGATCAGCATCCCGCACGGTGACCAGGTTGTGTGAGATCACGATCGTGGTTCGCCCACCCATCAGCCG
>DATFPJ010000136.1:0-3274 GCA_035264865.1 Solirubrobacterales bacterium | reverse complement strand
CACATCCTGAACGCCCCCTACGTCTGGCTGCCGCTGGCGCTGATCTTCTTCTTCGGGCTGTTCGACTTCCGGCGCTGGCGCCGTGTCGCCCACCTCGACCTGCTCTTCCTGCTCGGCTTCGGCGTCTCGCAGCTCTACTTCAACCGCGGCGAGATCGGCGTCTCGGCGCCACTCGCCTATATCCCGCTGATCTACCTATTTGCCCGAATGCTCTGGATCGGATTCCGGGGCCGCGGGACGGGGCTGCGCCCCTCCGCACCGGTGGTCTGGCTGGTGGTCGCGATCGTCTTCCTGTTCGGCTTCCGGGTGGCGCTCAACGTGGCGGATTCCGCGGTGATCGACGTCGGCTATGCGGGGGTGATCGGCGCCGACCGGATCCAGCACGGCGACGCGATCTACGGCGAGCTGGCCTTCCCGGAGGACAACAGCCACGGCGACACCTACGGCCCGGTCAACTACGCCGCCTATGTCCCGTTCGAGCTCGCCCTGCCCTGGTCGGGGCACTGGGACGACCTGCCGGCGGCGCACGCGGCCACGATCTTCTTCGACCTGGCCGCCATCGTCGGCCTCTTCCTGCTCGGCAAGCAGCTGCTGCGCGGGAGGCGCGGCCGCGACCTGGGGGTGGTGCTCGCCTTCGCCTGGACGGCGTTCCCGTACACGGACTTCGTCATGCAGTCGAACTCGAACGACGGCCTCGTCGCGGCGCTCTTGATCTGGGGCCTGGTCGCCTTCGCCTCCCTGGGCTGGCGCGCCGTCCTGCTCGCCCTTGCGGCGGGAGCCAAGTTCACACCGCTCTTCCTCGTGCCCCTGTACGTGACCGGCTACCGGGGCCTCGCCGGCCGCTGCATCCTGCGACGCCCGGAGCGCCCGGCCTCCACCAAGTGGGAGCGGATCACCGCGCTCCGCCTGCCGTCCTCGCTCGCGACTCGGATTCTCTACTTCGGCGTCGTCTTCGCGTCGGTCTGCGCCCTCCTGCTCGTGTATCCCGCCGTCAAGCCAGGGCTCGCCGCGACCTGGGAGCGGACGATCCAGAGCCAGCTGGACCGCACCTCACCGTTCTCCATCTGGGGTCAGCTCACCTGGCTGCAGCCCCTCCAGACACTGCTGCTCCTCGCCACCGTCGCCGGCGCCGCGGCGCTGGCGCTCGTGCCTCGTCGCCGGACCCTCGCCCAGGTCTGCGCGCTCTCGGCCGCCGTCATCATCGCGACCGAGCTCACACTCGAGCACTGGTTCTACCTCTACATCCCCTGGTTCTTCGGCATGGCGATCGCGGCGATCGCGGTGGACGCGAGCGAGCCGGCGCGGCGGGCCGTGGTCGTCTCCAGGCGCGAGCGGGTCAGCAAGCCGCCATCCCGCAGGATCGGGCTCGCGACCAGCCCCAGGTAGACGAGCAGGAACCCGTTCCGCGCCGCAACGGGCCAGACGAACGACGGGTCGAGCGAGTCGACGCCGTCGTAGTGCTGCAACCCGATCTGGGTGAAGAGGACCGCCAGCAGCAGGATCGCGTTCTCCCGGCCGAGCCCGTATGCGCAGGC
Source organism: Solirubrobacterales bacterium (assembly GCA_035264865.1). GTDB lineage: Bacteria > Actinomycetota > Thermoleophilia > Solirubrobacterales > 70-9 > DASUPK01. The sequence continues at coordinate 1,739 of DATFPJ010000136.1, read as the reverse complement.
GGAGACCGGCAGGAGCCAGAGCAGGAACTGCGGCGACAGCACCGGGGAGAAGACGACCAGCATGGCGAGCAGAGCCGTGACCAGCTCGAGGTTGGTGGCGCGCGAACGCCAGCCGGCCAGCACCAGCGTCAGGTAGCCGGCGGCGCCCACCAACACCGAGATCCAGCGCGCCGCCGTTGCCCCGCCCGCCGAGATCTCGAAGCCGCCGTGTCCGGTCACCACCTTCGCGCCGCCGCCGAGCTCGTGGGCGATCTCGAACGGACTGGCGGCGAGGCTCTCCACCTGGAGGGCCCGCTCCGTGTGGTAGCTGATCGCCGACCCGAACTCGTCCCCAATCACCAGGACGGCGGCCGCGCAGACCAGCAGGGGCATCGCCCCCGCGACGATCGCCCGGCGCGGATTGGGTTCACCGCGCGCCAGGGCGGGATACAGCAGGAGCGGGAAGGCCTTGATCCCCGCCCCGATCGAGACGAGCGCCGACCACGTCGCGGATCGGCACCGATCGCGGGCCAGGACCGCGGCAAGGACGAAGAGCGCGGGGACGAGGTCGAATCGGGTCAGGATCAGCGGCCCGGTGTCGATCAGCGACGGATCGAGCACCACGCCCGAGAGGGTGACCACGCCGACCGTGTAGATCCCGACCGCTGAGATCACCCGACGCCGATCGCCCGGCAACCCGAACGCGATCAGGACGACCATCGCCAGGTCGAAGCCGAGCATCTCCCACATGAAGCCGTCGGTGAACCCCTGGGTCGAGTCGTCGACATACGCCGGCGCGATCAGGACCGGGACCGAGAGCGGCGGATACTCGATGTCCTGGTCGCGGTACGGGAGGTCACCGTCGCGGATCGCCCTGGCCTGGGGTGCGAAGTCGTTGACAAGAATCGACGACCAGTCGCCGATCGTCGGGACGAAGAGGGCGAGATGAAGTGCGCAGACGAGGGCCGCGGCGGTCGCCCGCCAGCGGAGAGGCACGGCCCTTACTGGGCCATCGGGAGCTCGGTGCCGCTGACCCCGCCGCCGTTGGATCCGGCGGCGCTCGTGGTCGCCGCCGCGCCGGCCGGGACGGCCTGCATGACGGGAAGCTCGACGGGCGTCGAAGCGACGATGCCACGTGCCGCCTCCCGGATCATCTGCGACGCGGGAGCATCCGGATCCTCGATCACCAGCGGCTTGCCCTCGTCGGCGTGCTCGCGGAGCTCACCGGAGAGCGGCACCTTCGCCAGCAGCGGGACGTCGAGATCGTCGGCGAGCAGCTGACCGCCGCCCTCGCCGAAGATCGCGACTCGCTCGCCGTCCGAGCCCGTGAACGCGGACATGTTCTCGATCACGCCGAGCACCTCGAGGTCGACCTTGGCGGCCATCTCGGCGGCCCGGCGCGCCACGCTCTGGGCCGCGGGCTGCGGGGTCGTCACGATCACGATCTTGGCCTGTGGCAGAAGCTGGGCGAGCGTCATGGAGACGTCGCCGGTGCCCGGCGGCAGGTCGAGCAGCAGGTAGTCGAGCTCCTCCCAGGCGACGTCCTCGAGGAACTGCTGGATCGCCTTGTGCAGCATGGGCCCGCGCCAGACGACGGCGGCGTTCTCCTCGACGAAGAAGCCGATCGACATCACCGACGGGCCGGACGGCGAGACGGGCGGGATGATCTTTCGCTCCGGCGAGACCTGCGGCTTCTGGTTGATCCCGAGCATGCGCGGGATGGAGTAGCCGTAGACGTCGCAGTCGAGCGCGCCGGCCTT
>DATFPJ010000135.1:0-2447 GCA_035264865.1 Solirubrobacterales bacterium | reverse complement strand
GAGCTCGGGTGGATCAGGACCCGCCCGCCGCGTCGCTCCACCAGCATCGCGTCATCGGTGGCATCCGGAAGCGAGTCGGGGTCGGCGAGCGCCGCACGCAGTGCCTCGGCTCGGAAGGCCTGAGGCGTCTGCACTGCCCAGAGCCCGGAGCGCTCGAGGGTGCGCTCGACCTCGCCTCCATCGCCCGCCTGCTTGATCGTGTCGGTGACCGGGCTCGCCGCGATCACGCCCGCCGCGTCCTCGTCGGCGGCGAGCCGGCTGACGACCGCCTCGATCAGCTCGGGGGTCACGAGCGGCCTCGCGGCGTCGTGGACCAGGACGACGTCGCCGCCGCAGAGCTCGAGGGCGTTGGCGACCGACTGCGAGCGGTGCTCTCCGCCCGCCACCGCGAGTACGCCGCGCTCGGCGACGGAGCTCTCCATGCCGGGAGGGGTTGCGACGACGACCTCCTCGATGCTGGGGGCGGCTCGAAACGCCTCCAGCGACCAGTCGAGCAGCGGCCGCCCGGCGACGTCGACCAGGGCCTTCGGGCCGCCGGCTCCGAGCCTCTGCCCGGCGCCGGCGGCCGCGATCACGGCCGATGCGGAGGCGCTAAGCCGTCGCCTTTGCTGCGCCGAAGCGCTCCTCCAGCAGCTCGTCCAGGTACGCCTCCGCGCCATCCTCGTCCTTGTCCAGCGCGTACATGAACTCGGACGCGAGGATCTTCTTGGCGCGCGTGTACATCTGCTTCTCCCCGGTGGAGAGTCCCTTCTCCCATTCACGAATCGCGAGGTTCCGAACCACCTCCGCGAGCTCGTAGACATCGCCGGTCTTGATCTTCTCGCGGTTGTGCTTGAACCGGCGGTTCCAGTTCTTGGGCATGTCGGAGACCTCGTCGGTGAGGACCCCGATCACCTTCTTGACCTGCTCTTCGTCGATCACCCGCCGCAGCCCGGCGCGGCTGGCGTTCTCGCACGGGACCATCACGGTCATGTTGTTGTGGAGGATGTTGATGGTCAGGTAGTCCCGCTTCTCGCCCATCAGGTCCTTCGTCTCCTTCTTCAGGACCACGCCCGCTCCGTGATGCGGGTAGACGACGTTGTCACCGACCTCGAAATTGATCTGGGGCTCGAGCTCGAGGTCGGCAACCGCCGCCTCGTCCTCCATTACCTCCTCTGTTACCTCAGGAATTGGTCTCTCCTTTCGTCGGACGGCCTGACGGGGCCGTCAGCTCTGTAAGTAGCGGTCGATCGGATCGACCTCCTGGAGCCGGCGCAGTCCCTCGCGGATGTCCTTGGCCCGCCCGGCGCCGACGCCCTCAACGTCTTCGAGCTCGTCGTCGCTGGCGGCCAGGACCTCGTCGAGGCCACCGAACTCCCGGATCATCCGCTGCACCACCAGCTTGGGCAGGCGCGGGATTCGTCCCAGGACGCGGTAGCCGCGCGGGGACACTGGGAAGTCGAGCGTGGAGACCTTGCGGTCGTAGCCGAGCAGCTCGGCGAGGCGGCCGAAGTCGAGCAGGTCCTGGTGCGGCATCCGCGCAATCTGGGCGAGCGTGGTGGCGAGGTTCTCCTCCGTGTCCTCGACCGAGTAGTCGCGGATCAGCGCGGCCTTGTCGGCGGCGACGCCGACCATGGTCTCCTCGAGCTGCATCTCGATCAGGCGGCCCTCGGTCCCGAGCTCGACGATGTAGCGCTCGACCTCGACCGCCATCCGGGTGACGAGCTCGGCGCGCTGGAGCACGGAGAGGACGTCGTAGAGGACCGAGCCGCCCTCGAACTCGAGGCGCGTGAGACGCATCGAGACGGAGTCGAGCCGGGCGCGGTACTTGTCGAGCGTCGCGAGTCCCTGGTTCGCCTTCGCCAGCACGGCGGGGATGTCCTGGAGGATGTACTTCATCCCGCCGAGGTACAGGGAGACGACATCGCGCCGCTCCGAGATCGCCACGACCAGCGCATCCGTCTGCTTGGAGACGCGCTCCGCCGTCCTGTGGCGGGTCCCGGTCTCCGACGAGAGGATCGTCGGGTCCGGCATCAGCTGGACGTTGGCGCAGACGATCTTGGTCGCCTGCTCGTTGAGGACGATCGCCCCGTCCATCTTCGCCACCTGGTAGAGCAGCGCCGGGGTGTAGTCGATGTCTAGGTTGATGCCCCCCGAAAAGAGAAAGGAGACCTCCTCTGGGTCTCCGATGACGATCAGCCCGCCGGTGCGGGAGTGGACGATGTTGTCGATCCCCTCACGCAGCGCCGTGCCGGGAGCAACGATGTCGAGCGCCCGCAGAAGCCGGGGGTCCTGTCGCGCCTCCAACTCCTGTAGATCGTCGCCGGGAAGCGCAGACGCCATCGCTGATGATGAAAGCAGAAAGCAGTGGAGCTTGATTTGCGGGGAAATCCGTGTGGACAGGTCGGGATGGCGGTTGTCAAGGGCGGGTTGACAAACCGCTCGCGGGCAGTTAGGCGGCGCGGCGA
>DATFPJ010000134.1:0-27478 GCA_035264865.1 Solirubrobacterales bacterium | reverse complement strand
GAAGTCCTCGGGCGCGATCAGGGTGCCCACCTCGAGGTCCTCGTCGAGGCTGCCCGCGGAGCCGAGCGCGATGACCCGGTCGCAGCCGAGCTTGCAGGCGGCCCTGATGTTGGACTTGTGGTCGACGCGGTGGGCCGGGATGGAGCGGTCGAAGCCGTGGCGCGGGATGGCGACGACGTCGGCGCCGTCGGTCGCCTCCACCTCCTTGCCGCCGGCGACCTTGACGGTGACCCGCTCCCCCTCGACCGGGTCGGCGCCCTCGGGGAGGCTGTACCCGTAGATCAGGCAGAGCCGGGTTCCGGTCGGCCGCGGCGCGCTCATGGCCGGACTGTAGAAGGGCCGCGGGCCGAACCCGCTGGCTAGGTCCGGATGTGGACGACGTCGCCGTCTTGGACCACGTAATCCCGGCCCTCGATCCGCAGGGTGCCGCGCTCGCGGGCCGCGGCGTAGCCGCCGGCGTCGACGAGCTCGTCCCAGGCGATCACCTCGGCGCGCACGAACGCCCGCTGGATGTCACCGTGGACGCGTCCGGCGGCGTCGTAGGCGGTCCCGCCCCTCCGGAGGGTCCGCGCCATCGCCTCCTTACCGGTGTCCGCGGTGAAGAACGTGACCAGGTCGAGCAGCTCGAATGCCGCCCGGATCAGCCGCTCGAGTCCCGAGCGCTCGATGCCGAGCTCCGCCCGCATCTCCTCGGCCTCCGCCTCGTCCAGCTCGCGGAGCTCCGATTCCACCCTGGCCGAGATCACCACCACCTTCGCCCCCACCCGCTCGGCATGCGCGACCAGCTCCGGCGGGGGCTCGGTCTCGCCTTCGTCCACGTTGACGACATAGAGCACCGGTTTGGCGCTCATCGGCGAGAGCTTCCGCAGCGCGTCCCTCGCTGCGTCCGGCACCGGGACCTCGCGCGCGGGGCGCCCCGAGGCGAGCGCCTCGACCACCCGCTCGAGCCAGTCCCGCTCGGCGACCGCCTCCTTGTCGCCCGAACGGGCCTGCTTCGTGACGCGCTCCAGTCGCCGCTCGGCTCCCTCGAGGTCTGCGGCGAGCAGCTCGGTCTCGATCAGCTCCGCGTCGCTCACGGGATCCACGCGGCCCTCCGGGTGCGCGACGGCGCTGGCGCCGTGGGCCCGGATCACGTGGCAGATCGCGTCGGTCTCCCGGATCGAGGCGAGGAAACGGTTGCCAAGCCCCTCCCCCTGCGAGGCACCCTTTACGAGGCCGGCGATGTCGTGGAAGTCGATCGTCTCGGGGACGACCTCGGAGGAGGCGATCGTCTTCGCGATGCTCGTGAGCCGCTCGTCGGGCACTTGGACGACAGCCACGTTCGGCTCGACCGTCGTGAACGGGTAGTCGCCGGTCTCGGCGCCCGCGGCCGTGAGCGCGTTGAACAGGGTCGACTTGCCCGCGTTGGGCATCCCGACGATTCCGATTCGCATCAGCGCCCGACCACTAAAGCGGGACGACGAGGCCGAGGGCTGTGCCCAGGATCGCGCCCGCGAGGACGTCGGACGGGTAGTGCATGCCCAGGTAGGGCCGGCATGCCGCGATCGCCGCCGCCAGCACGAAGAGAACGGCGGCCTCGGGAGCGATGCGGGTCATATAGGTCGCGCAGGCGAACGACGAGGTGGCGTGCGCCGAGGGAAAGCTGAGCGAGCTGGGTGCGCCGCCGAGCGGCGGCAGCCCCCCGAGCACCGGTCGCGGGCGCCGCACGATCAGCTTGACGGCGAAGTTGAGCCCGATCGCGACCGGGCCGAGGATCCCGGCGACCACCCAGTCCTCGCCGCTGTCGGGGTCGGCGAACGCGAGCACGACGCCGATCACCAGCCAGACCGCTCCGTATTCGCCGATCCGCCCCAGTGCCTTGGCAACGGCCTCGGCGCCACGACCGTGGAAGCGGGTTCGCATCGCGTACAGCAGGTGGCTGTCGAGGCGTCCGAGCACGGCGGCGCAGGATAGATCCAGGACCGCATCCGCAGATCCGCGAGAATCGTTCCATGGCCGAAACCGCCAACCGGGTGATGGTGCCCCGCTACCGGCACGTACCGGGCAATCACTGCGGCTCGACGGCGCTCCGCAACCTGCTCGGCTTCCACGGGATCGAGATCTCCGAGGAGATGGCCTTCGGGCTCGGCGCCGGGGCGTGCTTCTACTACGTCGTCCTCGACGAACACTCTCCCTCGCGCTTCACCAACGGGCGCGCCGCGCGTCTCGAGGAGAACTTCCTGGAGCTGACCGAGGCGCCGCTGCGGCTCCGCACCGAGAGCGACCCGCAGGAGTCCTGGGAGATGGCGAAGGAGGGGATCGACGCGGGCCGCCCGGTACTGCTGCTCACCGACCTCTACTACCTGGACCACTACGGGCGCTCGGCCCACTTCCCCGGCCACGCGGTCGTGCTCGCGGGCTACGACGACGAGTTCGCCTGGCTATCCGACACGGCCTTCGAGGACCTGCAGACCACCTCGCTCGAGAGCCTCAGGGAGGCGCGCCACTCCCAGCAGCCGGTCTTCCCCCTCGACGGGCACGCCATTGACGTCCCCGAGGGCACCCAGCTCAGCCGAGAGCGATTGCTCGCCCATGTCCCGAGAGCGACCGAGCGGGCGGCGAGCCAGATGCTCGAGCCGCCGCTCGGCGACTTCGAGGGCCTGCCGGCCCTGCGCCGCTTCGCCTCCGAGGTCGGCGACTGGCCGGAGGCGGCGGACGACTGGCAGTGGTGCGCCCGCTTCCTCTACCAGGTGATCGAGCGACGCGGGACCGGCGGCGGCAACTTCCGGAAGATGTACTCGCGCTTCCTCGCCGAGGCCGGCTACGACGAGGCAGACCTCGCCCGCGGCGCGTCGGATGAATGGACCGCGCTCGCCCTCGCCGCGCGAACCGCGAGCGAGCCGGATGCTCCCGACCCAGGGCACTGGCGGGCGCTCTCGGAGCAGGCCGGCACCGTGCTCGATGCCGAGGAGCGCCTCTGGAGCGCCCTCGCCGAGAAGAGCGGCTAGGGCTTTCTGAATCGAGCGAAGTAGCCCAGGGCGTTCCCGGCCCGCCGCTCAAAGGCGAGTCCGGCGCCGCTCGCCCGCAGCCGCAGCGGCCCCAGCCGGACGTAGTGCGGATCGCCGAGCAGCTCGCCGACGACGAGGCGCCCACCGGGGCGCAACACGCGCGCCAGCTCCCGCAGGGCCGCCTCCTGTTCGGGGATCTCACCCAGCACCGCCACGAGGTAGGCGGCGTCGAAGCGAGCGTCCTCGTAGGGCATCGCGGTCGCATCGGCATGGGCGGGCTTGACGTTGCCGAGGCCCCGCTCTCCGACGCGGTTCATGGTGTGGTCGAGCATCTCCCGCTGGAGGTCGAGGATCTCGAGCTCGCCGTCGGGCTTGACCCACTCGGCGACGTCCAGCGTGTAGTAGCCGGTTCCGGGACCGACCTCCAGGATCCGCTCGCCCGGCTTCGCCTCCAGGATCTCCCGGAGTCGCCCGCGCGTGATCAGGGGGTGCGGGGCCTCGACCCAGAAGCGCTGGCCGTAAGGACAGGCCGAAGGATTCTTCCGCCACCAGACCGCCGCCCCGGCGACTGCGGCGGCTGCGGCCAGGATCAGGCCGCGCAGCCTCACCCGCCGAAGCCGATGCGCTGCGGCGTGGTGGCGCTGCGCACGAAGATCACCTGGCGGAGGTCGATCGCGACCATGCCCTCCTCGGCATCGACGTCGTACCACCCGTCGGCCCTCTCGAGGGCCTTGCGGAGATCCTTGAGCTTGGCGTCGTCGATCCGAACCTCGACCACGCCGCCTCCCGAGAAGCCGATCGACACTCGCTCCGCCGATGCCATCAGTGCGCCTCCTCCGCGGGCTCGACGATCTCGGTCAGCACTCCGCCCGTCGCCCGCGGGTGCAGGAAGGCGACGCGTGAGTTGCGGATCCCCACCCGTGCCTCTGCGTCGATCAGATCGACGCCCGCCTCTCGGAGCCTTCCGAGGGTCGCGTCGATGTCCTCGACGGAATAGGCGACGTGATGCAGGCCCGGTCCCTTCTTGTCGAGGTACTTGCCGACCGGCGTGTCGGGTCCCAGTGGCCTGAGCAGCTCGACGTGACCGTCGCCGGCGTCGAGCAGGGCCGCCTCGACTCCCTGGGACTCGACGGTCTCGCGGTGGACGAGGGGCATCGAGAAGGTCTTCTCGTAGAGCGCGAGCGCGCCGTCGAGGTCCTCCGTGGCGACGCCGATGTGATCGATCCGGCCGAACATCAGGGCGAAGAGTCTACGTAGCTGGAGCGGGCTCCCCGGGCTCGGGCGGCTGTCCGCCGGCCTCCTGCTCGACGCGGAGGATCTCGCGCAGAGCCGCGACGCCGACCTCGAGCTGCTCGGAGGTCGGCTCCTTGGTGGCGATCAGGCGCTGGATCTCGTGCCCGGGGCGGTGGAAGGCACGGGCGGCACTCGTCTCCGGGTTGCGCTCGCTCCAGGCGAACATCTCGGCGGCGATCGAGGCGCTCGCGACCCCGACCGTCGCACGGGCGACCGGGCCCGGTCGCTCCAGGGCGCGCTCGATCAGCAGCTGCCCGGCGGCCGACAGAACGAGCATCGGGACGACCAGATTCGACCCACAGCGCTCGTGCTCCTTGGTCGCGGAAGCCGGGTCGTCCGATCCGGCCTCGTAGGCGCCGATCGCCTTGTGCTCGACGCCGTGGTAGGCGGCGAGGTTACGGTCGCTGAGGGCCACCATCGCCGGGGCCAGGCCAAGGGCGGCCTGGACCAGCTCGCCGGTCGCGCTGGAGCGCCGCCTACGCAGGGCCCGGCTCGCTGAGGAGGCGACGAACATCGCCGCGATCACGCGGGCGTCCTCGAATGGCAGGCGAGCGGCGCGCAGCTTCATCCGGACGGTCGGTATCAGGAGGAAGGCCTCCGCGAGGCGGAGCGGGCCGCGGAGGAGCGGCACCCGCCCGGCGAGCTCGGGAGCGAGCACCGGCTTCGGGCCCGAGGCGACCTGGATCTCACCGGAAGAATCCCGGGCCGCCGCCGCCCAGGAGGTCGGCCCGTGGATCAAGAGGCCGTTGCGCAGCGCCATGCCGCCGAGCCGAAGGACGTACTCCTCCTGCGCCTCGGCGCGATCCCCGTTCTGGGAGGGATCGCTCACGAGAGCAGCCTCCTTGGCAGCTCGTGAAAGAAGGCGGCCTCGAGCTCAATGTCCGAGGCGGGCACCCGCTCGTCCGCCCCGTGGATCAGCGGGGCCGCCTCGAGCAGGCCGATCTCGCGGTGGGGGCAGAAGCCATAGACCACTGCGTCCGGAAAAGCGGTCCGGAACGGGTTGCTGTCGCTGAACCCCGGCATCACGGTCGGGACGATTCCCGCCTCCGGCTCGATCTCGGCGAGCCAGCCGCGGATCGCGTCGGCGAGTGGGGAGTCAACCGGCGAGCTGTTCCCCATTACCGCCTCGCTGAACTCGACCTCGTAGTCGCCCTCGCCGATCACGCCGCGGAGCGCCGCCAGCGCATCGTCACTCCCCTTGCCGGGGGGCACGCGGCAGTCGATCAACGCCTCGGCCTCGGAGGGGATCACGTTCGCCTTCTTGCCCGCCTGGGCCCGGGTCGGGCTGAGGGTGACGCTGAGCATGGGCTCGACCAGGTAGTCGGCAACCAGCGGCTGCTCCGCGCGCAGACGCTCGAGGCCCGCGCGGAGGCCATCCGCTCCCTCGTAGCGCTCGCCGAAGACCGCCTCCAGGAGCGCCTCGCCGGCCTCGCTGGGCTCGGGCGCGGGCTGATCCGAGAGAGCAGAGAGGTAACGAGCGAGCTTGAGCAGCGCGTTGTCGCCGATCCGCGGCACGGACGCGTGCCCGGCGCGGCCCTTGACCCGGAGGAGCATGCGGAAGATCCCCTTCTCGCCGACGCTCAGCGTGTAGAGGCGGCGGCCGGCGACCTGCACCGCCTCCCCGCCGCCCTCGTTGACGACGAAGTCGCTGCGCACGAGGTCGGGGTGCTGGTCGCAGAGCCACTGGGCACCCAGGCCCCCACCGGCCTCCTCGTCGGCGGTGATCACGATCAGGAGCTCGCCCGTCGGCGGCCGCCAGCCGCTGCTGCCCAGGGCCACGCCGGCGGCGACCTCGGCGGCCACCTGTCCCTTCATGTCGAGCGCGCCGCGTCCCCGGACCCAGCCGCCCACCACGTCGCCCGCCCAGGGGTCGAAGCTCCACTCGTCCGGGTCGGCGCGGACGGTGTCGACGTGGCCGAGCAGGGTGAGCGTGGGGCCGTCCCGCTCGCCGCGCAGCCGGGCGACCAGGTTGGGGCGCTCGGGCTCCGCGCCGAGCAGCTCGCACTCGAATCCTGCCGCCGCCAGCATCCCCTTCAGGAACTCCTGCGCCGCGGCCTCGTTGCCGGGGGGATTCACCGTGTCCGCCTGGATCAGGCGGCCGAGGAGATCGACGGCCGAGGGCCCGAGGCCCTGCGGGACGGCTGCCGCGACGGTGCCCTCCTCCATTGGGTCAGCTTAAGGGCAGGCCGCAACCGGCCGCTGCTCTCATACTTGGTGCCGTGGACGACCGGAAATCCAGCGCCGAGCTGGTCGCCGAGACCCTGATCGCGTACCAGAGCGGGGACCAGGACACCTTGCGGCGGCTGATGCACCCGGAGGGCGAGATCTACGGGGTGCCGGGACTGATCAACGCCGGTACCTACCGCGGCTACGAGGGATTCCGGAAATGGATCACTCAGTGGGAGGAGGCCTGGGACGAGATCACCTACGAGCTCGGCGACTTCGTCGAGATCGACGAGTCGGTGATTGTCGCTCCCGTCCACATCGTCGGCCGGGGAGCGACCAGCGGCGTCGAGATCGACTCCACCTTCGGCTGGGTCTACCAGTGGGAGGACGGCCTGCTGCGCCGCTACCAGGTGTACACGAACGTCGAGGACGCGCTCGACGCAGCGCGAAAGATCGCGGCGGAGGCGAGTTGAGCGAGCGGCTCTTCGAGACAGGCGGCGAGACGCCGCGCACCGGGGTGCCGCCGGAGGACGCACCGCTCGCGACCCGGATGCGCCCGCGCGACCTCGACGAGTTCGCCGGCCAGTCGCACCTGCTCGGCGAGGGCTCGGCGCTCCGCGTGGCGATCGAATCCGGGGAGCCCCACTCGGCGATCTTCTACGGCCCGCCCGGCACAGGCAAGACGACGCTTGCGCGGATCATCGCGGCGCGTGTCGAGGGCGCCTTCGAGGAGCTCTCCGCGGTCAACGCGGGACGCGCCGAGGTCCGCGAGGTGATCGCCCGCGCCGAGGAGCGCCGCGCCTCGGGCCGTCCGACGATCTTCTTCCTCGACGAGATCCACCGCTTCAACAAGGCACAGCAGGACGCGTTGCTGCCCGCCGTCGAGGAGGGCCTGGTCACCCTGATCGGGGCGACCACCGAGAACCCCTACTTCGAGGTGAACTCGGCGCTCCTCTCGCGCTGCCAGATCTACGAGTTCCGCCCGCTGGACGACGGGGAGATCGAGGCCCTGCTCCGCCGAGCCCTCTCGGATGAGCGGGGGCTGTCCGACGCCCCCGTCGTCGGCGACGACGCCCTCGCGATGCTGGCGGCCCGCTCCGGCGGCGATGCCCGCGTCGCCCTGGCGGCCCTCGAGCGAGCCGTGGAGACGACTGTCCGCGCCGGCGATGGCGAGGTCTCGATCGAGGCGGTCGAGGACGCGCTCCAGCGCAAGGCGCTGCTCTACGACCGCGAGGGAGACAAGCACTACGACTACATCTCGGCCTGGATCAAGGCGACCCGTGGCTCCGACGTCGACGCCTCGATCTACTACCTCGCCGTGATGCTCGAGGGCGGCGAGGATCCCCGCTTCATCGCGCGCCGCATGGTGATCTTCGCCTCCGAGGACGTCGGCAACGCCGATCCCCAGGCGCTGATGGTGGCCAATGCCGCGGCGCAGGCCGTGGACCGGGTGGGCCTGCCCGAGTGCGCGCTCAACCTGGCCCAGGCCGCCGCCTACCTGGCCCTCGCGCCGAAGTCGAACGCGTCGACCCGAGCGATCTCGCGGGCCAGCGCGCACGTGCGCGAGCACGGGGCCGCCGAGCCGCCGCCCTACCTCCAGGACGCGCACTATCCGGGTGCCAAGAAGCTCGGCCGGGGCGAGGGCTATCGCTACCCGCACGATGAGCCCGACGCGGTCACCGATCAGCCGCTGGCCCCGGAGTCGGTGCGAGGCGAGCGCCTCTATGAGCCGACCGAGCGGGGCTTCGAAGCGAAACTGCGCGAGCGCCTGGATCGCCTCCGCCGGCTGCTCGGCCGTGATTAGGAACGTGTTAACCGCCCGGCCGTCGGTTTCGGGCGCAACTTTCCCGGCTGGTCGTGTTCTGAGGATTGTCTGACGCTCCGGAAGATCGTGCGCGGTTCGCCGGAGCCAGCGCGTAAAAAGCCGGGGAGTGGACAACGGAGGTCGGGAGCTCGGGGATTTGCTCCCGGCCTCCACTTAATCCGGGTCCGGGGAAACTGGATGAAGCGGCCTCGGCGGGAGGCAGCTTCCTTCGACTCTGTGCTCGGCCACTTCTCCTGCCGCCCTTAGAATCGCCGGGTCCGGGCACCCGAGGAGAGGAAGCAGGCGATGGAGGCGAGCAGCTCCCGTAAGACCCCTACGAACCGGAAGGCGAGCGCCAACGGCGGCGAGACCGCGACGAAGAAGCGCTCGAAGAGCAAGGCGAAGGCCAAGCCCGCGCTCGAGTCCTTCAACCCGGCTACGGGCGAGCTCGTCGGCACCGTCGAGACGATCACGCCGGGGAAGGTGCAGGAGATCGTCGACGACGTGGCGGAGGTGCAGCCGTTCTGGGCCGCCCTGACGCTGGACGACCGCGCCCGCTACCTGCGTCGCGCCGGCGACGTCCTGCTCGCGGAGATCGACGAGATCGCCGAGCTGCTCACCCTCGAGCAGGGCAAGCCGCGGGTGGAGAGCTACACGATGGAGGTCCTGCCGACGATCGACTCGCTCAAGTGGATCGCGGAGAACGGCCCGGAGATCCTCTCCGACGAGAAGCTCTCGATGCCTCTGATGCTGAAGTCGAAGAGCGCCAAGTTCACCTACGAGCCGATCGGCGTGGTCGGGGTGATTGCGCCCTGGAACTACCCCTGGTCGATCCCGTTCGGCGAGGTCGCCATTGCCCTGATGGCGGGGAACGGCGTGGTGCTGAAGCCGGCGAGCCTGACGCCCTTGATCGGCGAGAGGATTCGCGAGACCTTCGAGAAGGCCGGGCTCCCCGAGGGCCTGGTCCGCACGGTCCACGGCGGCGGGCGGATCGGCGATGCCCTGGTCAAGTCGACGGCCGGCAAGATCTTCTTCACCGGCTCGGTCGAGGTCGGCCGGAAGGTGGGAGTCGAATGCGCGAAGCGCATGAAGGGCTCGGTGCTCGAGCTCGGCGGGAAGGACCCGCAGATCGTCTGTCCCGACGCCGACCTCGCCAACGCCGTCTCCGGCGCCGTCTGGGGAGGCTTCGCGAACGCCGGCCAGACCTGCTCCGGCATTGAGCGTGTCTACGTCCACCGCGACGTCGCCGACGCCTTCCTCGAGGGTGTGGTTCGAGAGACCGAACGGCTCACCGTCGGGGATCCCCGCGAGTGGACCACCGAGATCGGGCCGATGGTCTCCGAGGAGCAGGCGAAGGTCGTCACTGAGCTGGTTGACGACGCCGTAGAGAACGGCGCGAGCAAGCTCACCGGCGGTCCGACCGAGGTCGACGGGATGAAGGGGAGCTTCATCGCGCCGGTCGTGCTCACCGGGGTGACACACGAGATGCGGATCATGCAGGAGGAGATCTTCGGACCGGTCCTGCCAGTGGTCACCGTGGACTCCGAGGAGCAGGGGATCGAGCTCGCCAACGACTCGCAGTTCGGGCTCGGCGCCTCGATCTGGACGAAGGACCGCGCCAAGGGCGAGCGGATGGCTCACCAGATCCAATCGGGGATGGTCTGGGTGAACGATCACTCCTTCTCACACGGCGCCTGCGTGTGCGCGTGGGGTGGCGTCAAGGATTCCGGCCTGGGACGCTCGCACTCGAAGTTCGGCTTCTACGAGTGCGTGAACATCAAGCAGCTCGCCTGGGAGCCCGGCTGGACGCGTGACATGTGGTGGCAGCCGTATGACCGCAAGCTCGGCGACGCGATCCGCTACTCCGCGCAACTCCTCTACAGCCGCAACGGCAACCGCCTGGCGGCGCTCCGCGAGGGCCTGCGCCCCCTCGTCGAGGTCACCCGGCGCACCCTGCGCAAGGGGAGCTAGACAGCCCGCAGTTCACGGCCGCACTTGTCGCAAATCGCGAGCGTGGCGTGAATTATCCGCCGCGAGCCTTGCTAGCCTGCCGCGCGAATTTTCCGCTGAATCTCCGGTCCATCAAGGAAAGGAGATCGGGGGACCCAGTAGTTGGGGCGAATCGCGGCCGGTGTGCCGTGTAGCGCGAACTTTCAGCGCGAGCCCGTCAGCTAACCCCGTAAGCAACGAAAGAGGAAGGGTTTGGCAAGGAAGCCGGACTACCGCCTGGAGTTCCGTCTTTCGGCCTTTGGATGATTTTAGGTAGTTGGATCGGGTTCTTTCTAGGTAGTCGGCCCCACGGACGCCAATAGGGCCAAGGACAACTCACTGTCGCTAAAGCAGCGGCCGAGCACGGCCGATGCCTTTCGACGGGGCGATGCAACGCGGGTCCGTTCGGACCCGTCAGAAGCACCTACGCCAAAATCCAATGAGAGCCAAGCGACGCATTTCTCCATTGCTTCCGGCCGCCGGGTTGCTGGGGGTGCTCTTGCTCAGCGTGTTTGCCGGCTCCGCCATCGGCAGCGGCGCACATGAATCGAAGGCCCGGGTCGCAGGCTCCGTTCGGCTGGCCGAGCGCACCTTCCGCCTCACCCAGCCTGACCAGAAGCAGCGTCTCACCGTCAGCTGCCCCGGCCACTCGAAGCCGCTCGGCGGCGGCATGGCCAGCTACCCGCCGCCAAGCTCGAACGGGGAGGGTGTCTACCCGCACTCCTATGAGCGCCTCGGCGTCCAGCACGGCTGGCACATCACGGCCGTCCTCTTCGACCCCGACCACCGCAGCACCCAGCCCCGCGACGTCACCCTGCAGGTCGCCTGCGGCCCGAGGCTCGGCCACGTCACCCCGCCACACAAGACCAAGTACGTGAAGCCGGGCCGCACCCGGACCGCCGTCGCCACCTGCCCGGGCCGCCGCCACCTGTTCGCCGGCGGCTTCCAGCGCAGCGACTTCGTCTCCAGCGGCGGCAACTACGTGCTCGAGTCGCGGGCCATCTCCGGCCGCTCCTGGCGGGTCGTCGCCCACGCGTTCGGCCAGTTCGGCGGCCAGATCACCGCGATCGCCTACTGCACGCGGAGCAAGCGGCCGCTGCTCAGCGCCGTCGCGGCAACCGCCAATCTCGGATCGGGGCTCGGAACCGCGACCACCCCCACCTGCCCACCGGGGACGCGGATGACCTCCGGCGGATTCAGCAGCAACGGCTCCACCTCCGTCTTCTTCACCAACGGCATGCTGAACGGTGACGGCACCTGGTCGGCGTCGGGATTCAACTGGGGCTCCGGCGCCTCGCTGACGGCTTACGGCTACTGCCTGCGGGCCTAGCCTCGCTCCTCGCAAACACCGCTAGATTCGCTCGGGTGATGGAGCGAACGGCGGTCGAGAGCCCGCCGGAAGAGCCGAATCGGACCGAGACGGGCGCGGCGATCGAGCTGCGCGCCCTGCGCCGCGAGTTTGGCGACCGGGCGGCGCTCGACGGTCTGGACCTGCGCGTGGAACGCGGCGCGAGCCTCGCCGTGCTCGGGCCGAATGGCTCCGGCAAATCCACCCTGCTCAGGATCCTCGCCGGGCTGCTGCGCCCGAGCGGCGGCGAGGTCTCGGTGCTCGGCTGCTCCCTCCCCAAGGAGAACTATCGGCTGCGCGGCCGCGTCGGCTATCTCGGTCACGAGCCCCTGCTCTACCGCGATCTCAGCCCGCGCGAGAACCTCGGGCTGGCGGCCGCGCTCCACGGCCTCGACCGGGAGACCGTCGAGCCGCGGATCGAGGCCCTGCTCGACGCCGTCGGGATGAGCCGACGCGGAGATGACCGGGTCGCCGAGCTCTCGGCCGGGATGCGTCAGCGGGTCGACATCTGCCGCGGGGTCCTCCACGACCCGGAGCTGCTCCTGCTCGACGAGCCCGACGCCCATCTCGACCCGGAGGCAAGGCGGCGGGTGGCGCCCCTGATCGCCGCCGGCGATGGGCGAACCCGCGTGGTGGTCAGCCACGACCGAGGGGCGGCGACCGAGGGGGCGGACTTCGTGATTGAGCTCGGATGACCGCCTACGCCGCGTTGCTGCGGAAGGACCTCCGGGTAGAGCTGCGCACCCTCCGCTCGCTGCCCGCGATGGCCCTGTTCGCCGTCAGCGCCTTCGTGATCTTCCGCTTCGGCCTCGACCGTGAGGAGCTCGACGGCGAGCTCGCCGCCGGGGTGCTGGTGCCGACCCTGCTGTTCGCCGCGCTGCTCGCGATCAACCGGCTCTTCGTCGCCGAGCGTGAGGAGGGGGGCTTCGACCTCGTCCGGCTCGCGCCGGTGGACCGCAACGTGTTGTTCGCGGCCAAGGCGAGCGCCCTGGTGATCTACCTGGTGGTGCTCGAGCTGGTCGCGGTGCCGATCTTCGCCCTCTTCTTCCTGGATTCGGCGGCGGGGCTCCTCCCCTTCGCCCTGGTCCTGCTGCTCGCCAACGTGGGCCTGGCCGCCACCGGGACCGTGATCTCGACGATCGCGACGATGTCGAGCGCCCGCGACCTGCTCGCGCCGCTGATCCTGCTGCCGCTCCTGATCCCGCTCGTGATCGCGGCGGCGGGCGCCGGGGAGCACCTGCTGGCCGCCGGCGGGCCTGACTATGGGCGCTTCGGCACGTGGCTGGCGCTGCTCGGCCTCTACGATCTGATCTTCCTCCTGGTCGGCTACGCCACCTTCGACTTCCTGCTCGAGGACTAGGACCATCGAATGGCAAGCGCTCTTGGATCGATAACTCTTCGGCGGCTCGCGGTCGCGACGGTCGTCGTGCTCGGGGCCGGCTACGCGCTGGCCTTCTTCTACGCGCCCGAGGACGCCGATCAGGGCTTCATCCAGAAGATCTTCTACCTGCACGTGCCGCTCGCCACGGTTGCGCTCTGCGGCTGGATCGTCGCCGCGGTCCACGCCATTCAGCACCTGCGCACCGGCGACCCGAAGCACGACGCCCGCTCCTATGTCTCGATCCATATCTCGGTGATCTTCGGCCTCGCCGTGCTGCTCACCGGAGCGATCTGGGCGAAGGGCTCGTGGGGCGTCTGGTGGGAGTGGAAGGAGCCGACGCTGGTCAGTTTCCTGATCGTCTTCCTGCTCTACGCGACCTACTACCCCCTCCGCTACGCGATCGAGGATCGCGACCGCCAGGCGCGGTACGCGTCGGTGTTCGCGATCACCGCGGGGGCTTTCGTGCCGCTCAACTTCCTGGCGGTCCGCCTCGCCGAGCCGCTGATCCATCCGCGGACCTTCTCGTCGGCGGGCGGTCTGCCCGGCGAGATGCTGCTCGCCTTCCTCGTCTGCCTGGTCGGAATGGCGCTGCTCTGGGCGACGCTGGTCTGGTTCGAGCTCGAGGCGAAGGCTGCCTCGGGGAACCTGAGCCGGATCCGCCGGGCCTTGGAGGCGACCGCGTGATGCCGGTTCCGCTGCTGGCGATCGACAGCGCCGACCGCTACGTCGGCGGCGCCTACCTCGTCTTCTTGCTGCTCCTGCTGATCTACGTCGCGATCATGGCCGCGAAGCTGAGCCGCATCCAGCGCGAGTTGGGCTCGCTCGCCGAGCTGGCGGACCGGCCCCGTCCAGGGCCGTCGCACGACGTCGGCGAGATCCGCGAGCGCGACCATCAGATCGAGTCCGCGATCGGTGAGGCGCAGCGGGAGGAGGCCCGCCGATGAGCGGCCTGCTCGCCCTCGGCGTCTCCCACCACACCGCGCCCCTGTCTCTGCGCGAGCAACTCGCCCTCACCGAGGGCAAGGCCGCAGGGGTGCTCAGCGCGCTGGTCTCCGAGGAGCCGATCAGCGAGGCGGCCGCGCTCTCCACCTGCAACCGAACCGAGCTCTACCTGGTGGCGACCGACTCGGTCGAGGCGGAGACGGCCGGCCTCGGCGTGCTCGCGCGGGAGGCCGGCATCCCGCCGACTGAGCTGCTCGGACCCCTCTACTCGCTGCGCGGGGCGGACGCCGTCCGGCACCTCTACCGGGTCACCGCCGGTCTCGACTCGATGATCCTCGGCGAGGCCGAGATCCAGGGCCAGGTGAAGCGCGCGTACGAGCTGGCGCTGGTCGAGGGCGCGACCGGCCCGATCCTCAACCGGATGTTCCGCGGCGCACTGGCCGCGGGCAAGCGGGCTCGGACCGAGACCACCGTCGGCGAGCGCGGCGTCTCGATTCCGTCGGTGGCGGTCGAGCTGGCGCAGCGGAACCTGGGCGACCTCTCCGCCCGGAGCGTCCTGCTGATCGGCGCTGGAGAGACCTCCGAGCTCACCGCCCGGGCCCTCGCCGCGCGCGGGTCGGATGCCGTCTTCATCGCCAACCGGGGCTACAACCGCGCGATCTCGCTCGCGCAGCGCTTCGGTGGCCAGGCGGTGCGAATCGACGAGCTGCCTGCTCAACTAGCCAGGGCGGACATCGTCGTCTCAGCCACCAACTCGCCACACCACCTGATCGAGCGCTCGGAGCTCGAGGTGATCATGGGCCAGCGCGACGGCGCCCCGCTGCTGCTGATCGACCTCGCCGTGCCACGCGACATCGACCCCGACTGCCGGGAGGTCGACGGCGTCAGCCTCTTCGACGTCGACGAGGTGCAGGCGATCGTCGAGCAGAACGCGTCGGGCCGCGAGGCCGAGGCGCGGCGGGCCACCGGGATCCTCGAGTCCGAGCTCTCGCGCTTCGAGCGCTGGATCGGCTCTCAGGAGGTGATGCCTACGGTGACGGCGCTGCGCGAGCGGGCAGAGGGAATCGTCACCCAGGTGCTCGCCGAGAACGCCACCCGCTGGGAGAGCCTCTCGGCGACCGATCGCGAGCGGGTCGAGCAGATGGCTCGCGCGATCGCCAACCGGCTCCTGCACGAGCCCACGGTGCGACTCAAGGGCCTCGCCGACCGCGACGACGCCTACCTGCAGGTGAGCGCGCTGCGCGAGCTCTTCGGCCTCGACGCCGGCACACCGGCTGAATCGGGTCGCTCCCCGGCTTCACCTGCGGAGCGCCCACGCGTCGAGGAGGGAGCGGACGTCGCCTCGCTCGACGAGAGGCGCCGTCGCAGCGAACGTGGCTGAGCGCCCGCTTCGGCTCGGCACCCGCGGCAGCGCACTGGCCCTCGCCCAGGCCAAGCTGGTCGCCAAGGCGCTCGGCGACGCGGAGATCGTGCCGATCAAGACCTCGGACAACGCCCCCAAGTCCGGCGGAGACAAAGCCCGCTTCGTTCGCGAGATCGAGCGCGCGCTGCTCGAAGGCGAAGTCGATCTCGGTATTCATTCGGCCAAGGACCTGCCCACCGAACTGCCCGAGGGCCTGGAGATCGCCGGCGTGCCTCCCCGCGAGGACGCGCGCGACGCCTACATCGGCCATGTCACGTCGCTGGGCGAGGTGCCCGAAGGCTCGCGGATCGGCACCTCCAGCCTGCGCCGCCGCTCGCAGATCCTCGCCCGCCGCCCGGATGTCCAGGTCGTCGAGCTGCGCGGCAACGTCGACACGCGCCTGGGCCGCTACGAGAGCGGCGACTTCGACGGACTGGTCCTGGCGGCCGCCGGGCTCCACCGTCTCGGCCGCGCCGAGGAGATGGGCTTCGCGATCGAGCCCGAGGAGATCACTCCGGCACCGGGCCAGGGGGCGATCGCGATCGAGGCCAAGCACTCCGACGACCGCGCGGCCGCGGCCGCCGAGTCCATCACGGATCGAGATGCCTTGGCCAGGCTCCTGGCCGAGCGGGCGCTGGTCGCCGAGCTCGAGGCGAGCTGCAACACGCCGCTCGGCGCACTCGCGACGCTCGAGAAGGGAGGTCGCATTCGCGTCTGCGCCTACTGCGGGCTTCCCGATGGCAGCGAGTGGCTGCGCGACGAGATCGAGGTGGACGACGCCGATCCGGAAGGCGCAGGACGCGCCCTGGCCGAGCGGATGAAGGCCGCGGGCGCGACGGACATCCTGTCGCGGGCCGAGGCCATGACCGGAGGCGGCTCCTCCGCTTCGCGGCCGGGGCCGCCTGGGGTGAAGACGTGAACGAGGAAGCGCCGGGCATCGTCTACCTGGTGGGGGCGGGACCTGGCGACCCCGGCCTGATCACCGCCCGCGCGCTCGAGCTGATCGTGGCGGCGGACGTGATCGTGCACGACCGGCTGGTCCCCGCCGACGCCCTCGCGGCGGCTCGGCCGAACGCGGAGCTGCTCTACGTCGGCAAGGAGCCCGGGGCCGCGAGCGTCCCGCAAGAAGAAATCGAGGAGCTGCTGATCGACCGCGCCCGGCAGGGCAACCTCGTCGTCCGGCTGAAGGGAGGCGACCCATTCGTCTTCGGCCGTGGAGGCGAGGAGGCTGAGGCGCTCGCCGAGGCCGAGATCCCGTTCGAGGTCGTTCCGGGGGTTACGGCGGGGGTGGCAGCCCCCGCCTACGCCGGCATCCCGGTCACCCACCGCGACGAAGCCTCCGCCGTTGCCTTCGTCACCGGTCACGAGGATCCAGAAAAGGAGGACTCGGCGCTCGACTACGAGGCGCTCGCCCGGTTCCCGGGAACCCTCGTCTTCTACATGGGTGTGAAGGCGCTGCCGCGGATCGCCGAGAGGCTGATCGAGGCCGGGCGGGACGGGTCCGAGCCGGCAGCGGTGGTGGAACGGGGAACGCTGCCGGGACAGCGCACGGTGAGCTCGACACTCTCCGGCATCGCCGATGCGGCGGCAGAGGCCGGCATTCGCCCGCCGTCGGTGACCGTCGTGGGACCCGTCGCCGCGCACCGCGAGCGGATCGCCTGGCTCGAGCGGCGGCCCCTCCACGGCAAGAAGGTCGTCGTCACCCGTGCGCGTGCGCAGGCGAGCGAGCTCGCGAGGCGACTGGATGCTCTCGGCGCGGAGTCGATCGAGCTGCCGGCGATCCGGATCGAGCCTAGGATCGACAGAGACGAGGTGAGGCGCGCCGTGGAAGCCCTCCACACCTACGCGCTGATCTGCCTGACCAGCGGGAACGCCGTGCGTCTGCTGTTCGAGGCGATGGCCGCCCAGGGCCGCGATGCGCGCGCGCTCGGCAATGCCAGCGTGGCTGCGATCGGCTCGGGCACCGAGTCCGCGCTGGCAGCGCACGGAGTGATCGCCGACATCGTCCCCGACCGCTTCGTGGGCGAGGAGCTTGTCGAGGCCCTCAACCGCCTCGAGCTGCGGGGCAAGCCGGTGCTGGTCGCCCGCGCGGCGGAGGCGCGCGAGGTCCTCCCCGACGCGCTTCGCAAGCGTGGCGCCGCGGTGGACGTCGTGGCTCTCTACGAGACGGTCGCGGAGCAGCCCGACCCCGACGCGCTCGAGCGGGCCCGCGATGCGGACTTCATCACCTTCACCTCCTCCTCCACCGTCCGGAACTTCCTGGAGGCGAGCCCGAACGGGATCCCCGAGGGGGCGAAGGTGATCTCGATCGGGCCCGTGACGAGCGAGACGGCGCGCGAGGCAGGCCTGACCGTGGACGTCGAGGCCGAGCGGCACGACATCGACGGGCTGGTCGAGGCGCTCCTCGTCGCGGCATCCCAGAACGACTGATTGGATTCGCCGGTGGCGCAGCCGCGGCCGATCACCTTTCTCTCGGACTACGGCTACGAGGACGAGTTCGCCGGGGTCTGCCGCGCGGTGATCTCGCAGATCGTGCCCGGAGCGCCGGTGATCGACCTCACGCACGGGATCGCGCGGCAGGACGTCCGGCAGGGCGCGATCGCCCTCGCCAACGCGCTCCCCTCCTGCCCGCCTGGGGTGCATCTCGCGGTCGTGGATCCCGGTGTGGGCTCCGACCGCCGTGCAGTCGCCGTCGAGACCGGCGAGGGGCGCTTCCTGGTGGGCCCGGACAACGGGCTGCTCTCCCGCGCGCTCGACCGCCTCGGAGGACCCCGCGGCGCGGTCGAGCTCTCGCGCTCTCCGTTCAGGCTCGAGCCGGTCTCGGCCACCTTCCACGGACGTGACCTGTTCGCACCGGTGGCGGCCCATCTCTCGCTCGGAGCCCGGCTCGAGGAGGCGGGAGAGCCGATCGACCCGGGCTCGCTCACGAGGCTCGAGCTGCCTGCTCCGTCGATCGAATCCGACCGCGTGGTGGCGCACGCGATCCACGCAGACGGCTACGGCAACGTCACGCTCAATCTCGACTCCTCGATGTTGAACGAGGGACCGCTGCGGGAGGGTGAGGGGCTCGAGGTGCGGGCGCCGGACGGGCGCTTCGAGGCGGTCTGGGCGCGCACCTTCGCCGACGTCGGGGCCGGCGAGCTGCTGCTCTTCGAGGACTCCTCCGGCGCGCTCGCGCTCGCTGTCAGCGGCGGGAGCGCCGCCGGGCTGCTCGACCTCGAGCCGGACCGCGAGGTCACGCTGCGGCCGAAGTGATGTTCGGCTCGCCACACCGGCACTTCCGGACGACGGACTCGACCAACGAGCGGGCGAAGGAGCTCGCCCAGGCGGGCGCTCCAGGCGGATTGGTCATCACGGCAGACGAACAGACCGCCGGCCGCGGTCGGCGCGGGAACGCCTGGTTCGCTCCTCCCGGCGCCTGCCTGCTCTGCTCGGCGCTGCTGCGTCCGTTCGAGGCCGAGACGGCGCCGCTGCTTCCCCTCGCCGTGCCGCTCGCCGTCTGCGAGGCGGCGGAGTCGGTCGCACCTGTCCGCTGCCAGGTGAAGTGGCCGAACGACGTCTGGATCGACGAACGCAAGGTCGCGGGCATTCTGGTCGAGGCGCGGCCCGACGAGGGCTGGGCTGTGATCGGCGTCGGTCTGAACGTCGCGATCCCCGAGGAGGAGTTCCCGCCGGAGCTCCGCGAGACCGCGACCTCCCTGCTGCCCACCGAGGCCGAGGGAGGCATCCCGCCCGGCGGGGCGCCCGGCGTGCGACGGGCTCTGCGAGCGCTCAACGAATCCCTCGCCGGCTGGGTCGAAGCGGACGAGGATCGCGTCCTGAGCGCCTACCGCCCGCGCGACGCGCTCAGCGGCCGAGAGATCTCGTGGCAGGGCGGCTCAGGCGTCGCCCAGGAGGTGGACGGGCGCGGGCACCTCGTCGTCGAGCGGACGGACGGCGAGCGGATCGCGCTGGGCGCCGGCGCAGTCCACCTCGCCATCACGGGTTAGAACCCCGACTTCGCCGTTAGGTCTTGCGCAGCTTCAGCTTCCGCTTCTGGGTCTCGGGGGTCCCGCCCGTCGGCCCGTAGGTGATCGAGACCTTCAGCTTGACGCGGCCCGTGTCGTTCAGCTGCGCACGCTTGCGCCCCTTTGCCTTGACGAGCAGCTTCACGGTGCCCGCCGCCGACACGGTCTTTGCGGCGAGGGGGCCGCGGCCGGATGCCTGCTGCGCACGAACGCCCTTTCCGGATAGCGCGAGCGCCCCGGGCCCCGGGACGGTGACGTTGAGCCTCGCGGTGCCCTTCCTTCGGTTCCTGCGTATAGAGCCGATCGTGAAGTGGTGCGACGGCTCGATCACCGCCGAGACGTTCACAAAGCCGGTTTCAGCGTGAAATTCGCCGACCTGTGAGGTCTCACCGTCATTGAGGTAGCCGATACGAGACCAGTTTCCGATCGCCGAGCCGAAGAGGCAGCCGTTCGGCGCGGATGCGGATTGGAAGCCCAGCCCGAGGAAGTCACCGGGCTTGACCGGAAGGTCGTTGTTGAAAGTGTTGAGCGCGCCGCCGGTAAGCGTGCGCGGCCCGTCGTGACCGACCTGCCGGAAGACCTCGGGGTCGGCGACCTTCTCGAAGACCTTGAGCGCGACCTGCTGGCCGCTGCCCGGGGCGGCATTCGTGCTCCAGGAGGTGATCACCGGCGAAGCGACGCCCTGCGGGATGACGTAGCTCACGTCGGGACTTTCCTGGACGAGATCGAAGTCCCCGGAGCAGGACGCGGTCGGCGTCGTCGGGGCAACCATCCCGACCGTGACCGAGGCCGTAGCCTCGGGAGCGGCTGCGGCCAGCACAGCGACCGTCAACGCAATAGCAGTCCCCAGGCGCGTCACTCGGCCGCCTCCACCTCGTCCGGCTCGCCCTCGGCTGTCTCGGGCGCGTCCCCGTTGCCACTCGTCTCCGCCTCGAGCTCCTCGAGCTCGTCTTCCTCAGGTTCGCCGTTCACCTCTGCCTGCTCCGCGGCGGCGCGGGCCGCGGCGCCGTTCTTCTCAGCCGCGCCGCCGTCCTGCGAGCCGCCCTTGCGCTTGCGGCGGCGTCGCCGGCCGCCGCCGGACTTCGGGAAGTTGCGAAGCAGCTCGCGGGCGACCGCCGACGGCTTGCGGGCGGCCCGCATGCGGGCGCCCCGCAGGACCTCCTCGCCCTCCGGGGTGTGTGCCACGCCCGCCGCAAGCAGCGCGGCGGACAGGCGGCGGTCCTGGTTGCGCGCCGCGTGAACGAGGCGGCGGGCGTTTCGGCCGTGCGCTCGCCCGGACGAGTTGACCAGCAGCCCGAGCAGCCGCTTGGTCTCGGGCCAGCGCTGGACCGCGTACTCCTCGTGCAGGTCACGGGTGTAATCCGCCAGGCGCCAGACCCAGGCCTGGGCCTGGTCGCGGCGGCCGATCCGACGCTCGGCGAGGGCCTCGAGCAGGACCTTCGTCCCGGCGTGCCGATCGTCGCGGGACCACGTGCCGACGGTGTCGATCGCGTCGTCGAATGCGTCCGCGTCGCGGAGCGCGGCGATCTCGACGAGCGCCTTGATCCGCAGCTGCTGGTTTCGGTTCCGCTGCACGCAGGTGAGCAGGAAGCGGCGGCGGAGCTCCTTGGTGTCGTCGTGTTGCAGCATCGCCCTGGCGCGCCGCCAGCCCGACGGGTTGACGCGGGCGCCGGCCAGCGCGGCCCAGACGTGCTGCTCCGAGTGGTTCAGGTTCTCGACGGCGATCCGCCAGAGCTCGCGCTCCAGCACGCGCAGGCGGCGGTTCGAGTCGTCGGAGACGGGCACGACGCGCTTCTCGACTCGCACGCGCCGGCCGCGACCGCGCCGCACGGGTCCGACGACAATCGCGCCGCCGCGATAGACGTCCCGGTCGAGCAGGCTGTGCAACGTGACGATCGTCTCGTCGTGGGTGGTGGCGGGATGGACGAAGTCGAGCACCAGCCCGGCTTCCTTCCCCGGCGCCTTCCGGGTCACGCGGCCGACGCGCTGCTGATAGACGCGGCGCGAGGCGGTCGGCGCGAGGTGCATGCAGATCGTCGCCCGGGGCGAGTTCCAGCCCTCGGCGAGCAGCATCGCGTTGCAGAGGACGTCGACCTCGCCGCGTTCGAAGCCGGCCAGGATCTCGGCCAGCTCGCGCTTCGGCGTCTCGCCGGAGACGGCGCGGGCGTTGATGCCGGCCTCCTGGAAGGCCTTGGCGACGTTATTCGCGTGCTTGACGCCGGCGGTGTAGACCACGCCGGGGACCCGGCGGAAGCGGGATCGGTAGAGGTCGGCGATCGCCACGTTGAACGGCGTCTGGTCCAGCAGCTTGGCCAGTTCCTCCTGGTCGAAGTCCTGGTCCACCTCTCCCTTGCGCAGGGGCACCTTGGCGATCGTGCGCACGCCCGGTCCGGGCGGGATCCGCACGCAGCGCAGCGGCGCGATCACGCCGCGGCGGGCAGCCTGGGCGAGGTCGAAGCGGGAGGTCTGGGTCGGGAAGAGATCGGTGACGTGGCGGGCGATCAGGGCGCCGGTCGCGGTCATCCCGATGAAGACCGGGCCCGACCAGTTCCGGATGCAGGCGCTGGTCTTCTCCCCGAGGGCGGTGTGGGCCTCGTCGCAGATCACGATCGAGTAGGCGTCCGAGATCCGGCCGGCGTTGCGGACGAACCACTGGTAGGTCTCGACCGTGACCGGGCCGTAGGGATGGTCGGCTCCGTCGAGCAACGGCGGCGAGAGGCGGTCGGCGTAGCCGCGGTCGGAGATCTCACCCATGAACTGGTCCACCAGGTTGCGGCGGTGGGTGAGGATCAGGATGCCGCCGGTTCGGGAGGCCTCGATGAAGCCGACGGCGGCGACGGTCTTGCCGGAGCCGGTGGCGTGCTCGAACCAGAAGCGGCGGCTGGCTCCCGGGTCTTCGGGCGCCTCCGGGACGATGTCCTCGTCCTGCTCGCCCTTCCAGTCCTCGGCCTCCTCCTCCTCGGTCGCCTCCTCTTCCTCCTCCGCGTCGAAGACCGCGGCCTCGCCGTCCGTCTCGGAACCGTTCTCCGGCTCCTCCTCGACGGTGGCCGCCGCGGCCGAGCGGCCGTTGCCGTTCCCTGTCCAGGGGTGGCCGTTGATCCGCTCCTGAACGTCCGAGATCAGCGCGGCCAGGGTGCCGGAGAGCGCATCGACCTGGTGGTCGGAGAGCTGGGCGCCGTCGGCGAGATGCGGTTCGTCCTCGGAGAGCAACCGCTCGAGTCCGAGCAGGAGCGAGAAGTCACGGCGCCATTCGATCGAGGGGGCATCGCGCCCCTCGTCGATCTCGGCGAGCGCGGCATCGAGCGCTCGGCGGCGCGGCGTCCCGGCGGCGAGATCGGCGGGCTTCTCACCCTCGAGCAGGAAGGGTTCGCGCGCGAACTCGCGAGCACGCTCGATGTCGGCGCTCGTAGGCGCCTTCGCCGCTTCCACGGCCGCCTTGGTCTCTTCAGCCATCTGAGGCTCTCTGATCTGCCGGCCCTCGCCCGATCGGGGATCGGCGAGGCGCAATTGGCCTGATCACGGGGGACACCCGAGAAAACGGCTCTCCGCTCCGGGCTCTCCCTGGGTCCAGGAACTTGGATGGACCGGTAGGAATTAAAGCACTCTTGATGCCGGACTCGTATGTGATGACAGTGAGATCTTCAGATCGCCCTTCACGCCGCCTCCGCGGCTTGCTCGCCCTCAGCGCGCTCACGATCGCCCTCGTGGCCGCCGGATGCGCCGGCTCGGACGCCGGAAACCCCGACTCGAGGCTCTCGCTGGACCAGGCGACCGAGCCGCTGACCGGTGCCTCACCGCAGCTCGCCCAGATCCGCGCGCAGGGAAACCAGCTGATTGGCGGCGGCGAGGACGCCTTCAAGGCGCGACTCGAGCAGCTGCGAGGCACGCCGGTGGTCGTCAACAAATGGGCGTCCTGGTGCGGGCCCTGCCGCCTCGAGTTCCCCTGGTTCCAGTCCCTCGCTGAGAAGCGGGGCGGCGAGGTCGCCTTCCTCGGCGTCGACTCGAATGACTCCGACGACTCGGCGAAGCAGTTCCTCTCGGAGCTGCCGCTGCCCTATCCGTCCTACACGGATTCGGACCTGAAGATCGCCCAGGAGCTCGGCGGCCCGCCGCAGGCCTTCCCGACCACGACGTTCTACGACCGCTCCGGCGAGCAGGTCTTCAGCCATCCGGGCGTCTACGCGAACGAGCAGGATCTGATGGCGGACGTGAACAGGTACGCCGCAGGCGGATAATGGGCTCATGGAAGGCCTCGCGATCGCCCTGCTCGCCCTGGCGCTGCTCCTCTTCATCGCCGAGGCGCATGCGCCGACCACCGTGCTCGGGCTGCTGGGCGTCGCGGCGCTCGTGGGCGCCGGCTTCGCCTGGCGGGACGCCGATCACGACCTGCCCGTCGCGGCGATCATCGTCGCCGGCGTGATCCTCGCCGGGTTCGTCGTCTTCGCGAGCCGCAAGGCCCTCGCCGCCCACCGCGAGGAGCCGGTGCGGACAGGGTCGGAGGAGCTCGTCGGGTCGGTGGGCGAGGTGCGCGAGCCGCTCGACCCGGTGGGCCAGGTCTTCCTCGCGGGCGCGCTCTGGCGGGCGCGCAGCGCCGGGGAGCGGATCGAGCTAGGCAATAGAGTGCGCGTCAGATCGGTTGACGGCCTGACACTGGAAGTCGAGCCCGTCGCCGATCGCGACCCGGCAAGCGTCGAGAAAGGGGCCTGACCCAAATGGCGATAGCGATCGGCGTCATCGTTGTCATCGCATTCTTCGTCCTCATCTTCCTCGGCTCGTCGGTCCGGGTGCTGCGGGAGTACGAGCGCGGCGTGATCTTCCGCCTCGGGCGGCTGATCGCCCAGAAGGGGCCAGGGCTGATCCTGCTGGTGCCGGTGATCGACCGGATGGTCCGGGTCGACCTGCGGACGGTCACCCTCAACATCCCGCCGCAAGAGGTGATCACGCGCGACAACGTCCCGGCTCGCGTCAACGCCGTCGCCTATTTCCGCGTCATCGACCCGAACAACTCGATCGTCGAGGTCGAGAACTTCCTGCTCGCCACCTCGCAGATCGCGCAGACGACGCTGCGGTCGGTCCTCGGCAAGGCCGAGCTCGACCAGCTGCTCTCCGAGCGCGAGCGGCTCAACGAGGACCTGCAGAAGATCATCGACGAGCAGACCGAGCCCTGGGGCGTCAAGGTCAGCACGGTCGAGATCAAGGACGTGGAGATCCCCGAGCAGATGCAGCGGGCGATGGCGCGTCAGGCTGAGGCCGAGCGAGAGAGGCGCGCGAAGATCATCAATGCCGAGGGCGAATTCCAGGCCGCCGAGAAGCTGGCCCAGGCCGCCGACATCATCTCCAGGAACCCGGCGACCCTCCAGCTGCGCTATCTGCAGACGCTGCTCGAGATGGGCGTCAACCAGAACACGACGATCGTCTTCCCGCTGCCGATCGAGTTCATCGACGCGTTCCAGCAGCTGACCAAGAAATCGGGCACCTGAGCGCCGACTGCAGGTTGTCAGTCACCGTCCGAAGGGCGCGCGACGACGCGGAGCTGGAGGCCGCAATGGACCTGCGGATCAAGGTCTTCGTCGGCGAACAGGGGGTCGACGAGGAAGAGGAGAGGGACGACCTCGATGACGAGTCGCTCCAGATCGTCGCTCTTGACGAGTCCGGCGTGATCGCCACCTGCCGGCTGCGGGAGCTCGGCGAGGACACCTGGAAGCTCGAGCGGATGGTCGTCGAGCGGCGGCTGCGCAAGCTCGGCGTCGGCGGCCGCCTGCTTGCCGGCGCCGAGGACGAGGCACGGGCAGAGGGCGGGCGCGAGATGGTCCTCCACGCCCAGCGGCGGGCAGAGGCGTTCTACGCCTCGCACGGCTACGTGCCCGAGGGCGAGCCCTTCCTGGAGGCGGGGATCGAGCACGTCGCGATGCGGAAGGAGCTCGATGGCTGACGAGAGGCCGCTGCCCGAGATCCGGCTCGACCAGCTCACCGGTCTCCGCACGATCCTCTCCCCCGCACGGGCGGATCGCCCGTTCGACTTCGGCGGGATCCCGGCCGAGGAGAACCCCGAGGTCGCCGAGAGGTGCCCGTTCTGCGAGGGCCGCGAGGATCGCACCCCGCCGGAGACCTGGGCGGATCGCCCGGGGGGAGGGCCTCCGGACAGCCCGGGTTGGCGGGTCCGCGCCGTCCCCAATCTCTACCCGGCGCTGGCCCAGACCGCCGAGGGCGAGGAGCTCGAGCCGGACGAGGGAGTGACGCCGGCTGTGGATCCCCTGCGGGCCGCATCCCGCGGTCGGGAGCCCGATCTCTTCAAGGCCACGGTCGCTACCGGATTTCATGAGGTCGTCGTCAACTCTCCGAAGCACCACACCTCGCTCGGGCAGCTCGATGACGCCGAGCTCTCCGCCGCTGTGGCGGGCTGGCGAGCACGGATGACCGAATACGCGGAGCGCTCCTCGTACGTCCAGCTGATCGTCAACGAGGGACGCGAGGCCGGCGCCTCACTGGAGCACAGCCACGCCCAGCTCTACGCGCTCGGCTTCGTACCGGCGGCGGTGGCGCGCGAGCGCGAGCGCTTCGTCTCCTACAACCAGCACACGATGGGCGGCGATCTGCTCGCGGAGATCGCCTCCGAGGAGGTTCGCCGCCGAGAGCGCCTGGTCGCGATCGACGACGACGCGCTTCTGATCTGCCCCTGGGCCTCGCGCTCGCCGTTCGAGCTGCGGATCATCCCGCGCAACCCAGCGCCCAGCTTTGAGCGGGACGGCGACGTCGGGATCGGGATGCTGCGAACCGCCCTCCGTGCACTCGAGGCGCGGTTCGGGCGCCTCCCCAGTTCAACGCCTGGACGATCACCGCCCCGCGCGGCGCCGAGGGGTTTCACTGGCACCTCGACATCGCGCCGCGCATCGGGATCCGGGCCGGCTTCGAGATGTCCACGGGCGTCGAGCTCAACGTCTTCCCGCCGGAGCGAGCGGCGTCGGAGCTGCGCGAGGCGCTCGGATAGGGTCGAGCGCGCCGATGCCGCCCGTTCGCCGCCCGATCCCGCGCTTCATCGCCGACGCCAGCGACGAGGGGCTGCCGTATGGCCGCTGGGGGCAGCGGCTCCGCGACGAGTTCGCCAAGGCATGCGAACCGCACATCGCGGAGGCGGGCGGGCCGCCGGGAGAGGTCACCTGGTTCCCGGAGCGAGGCTGGGGCGGCCGCGTCTACGTCCCCGCGGTGGCGCCCGTCGAGGGCGCGGCCGAGCCGAGCGAGTACTTCGGCTTCGTCTCGTTCGTCCGGCCGCCGGAGGGCGAGGCCGGAGGCTTCGAGGCGCGGGCCGACTTCACGGATGTGACCGCCGACCAGA
This sequence comes from Solirubrobacterales bacterium, assembly GCA_035264865.1. Lineage (GTDB taxonomy): Bacteria > Actinomycetota > Thermoleophilia > Solirubrobacterales > 70-9 > DASUPK01. The sequence goes on along the minus strand of DATFPJ010000134.1, from coordinate 826 downwards.
ACCCGGATTGGCTGATCGATCTGAGCGAGGAGGTGATCGGCACCTGGCGCGGCGAGAGCGACCGGCGCGGCGACGTGACCCTGGTCTGGGGCACCCCGCTGGTTCGCGGGGCGGCTGCTGCGACCGCGGAGCTGGACGCCGAGGTGGTCGATCAGGCCCCGGTCACCGACGAACGCTTCACGCTGATCGCAATCGACGCGGTCAAGGGCTTCCCGGACGAGCTCTACCTCGAAGTCAAGCTGTGGAGCGCTCAGGCGCAGCAGCTCGCGGCCGAGAGCCTCTACGAGGAGCCGGAGACGGACACCGGCTCCGGATAGCGGACTAACCTCCGTCTCGGCCCCGATAGCTCAGCTGGATAGAGCGACTCCCTCCTAAGGAGTAGGCCCCAGGTTCGAATCCTGGTCGGGGCGCTGCGGAGGTCGCCGCGTGGAATAGTCAGCGCGTGGCGCAGACGCTGTCGGTACCGAGCCGCTTCAACGGGCCACTCGAGCGCGGTCACGGTGGGTACTCCTCGGCCGTCATCGCCGAGTTCGTCGAGGGGCAGCCTGAGGTCACGCTGAGAAGCCCGGTGCCCCTCGACACGCCCCTCGAGGTCGAGCGGCAGGACGGCGCGGTGCGGGTGCTCGACGGGGAGACGCTGATCGCCGAGGCCGCGCCGATCCCCGAGCTCGAGCTGGAGGTGCCGCCGGCAGTGGACGTCGAGCAGGCGCGCATCGCCAAGACGCGCTACCGCGGATCGACCGACGACCTGTTCAGCCACTGCTTCGTCTGTGGGCGGGCGCGCGAGGACGCGCTCGGCGTCTTCGCTGGAACAGTCGAGGGGCGT
>DATFPJ010000133.1:0-4452 GCA_035264865.1 Solirubrobacterales bacterium | reverse complement strand
CCGTCCCGCGGACTCTCGTCGACCTAGCCGCCCTCCTCGACGAGGCCGACCTCTCCCGCGCAGCGCATGAGGCCCAGGTGCGCCACCGCGTCACGCCTCAGCGTGTCGAGGAGGTCCTCGCCCGCCGGCACAACTGGCCGGGTGCGCGAAGGCTCCGCCGCGTCATCTGGGGGGAGGTGCCGGTGAGCCTCAGCAAGCTCGAGTCCTCCTTCATTGCCTTTCTCCGGAGGGCCGGTCTGCCGCTGCCGGAGACGAACCGCCGCGTCGACGGTAGATACGTCGACTGCCGCTGGCCGGAGCACCGGCTGACGGTCGAGCTCGACAGCTTCCGCTACCACGGCACCCGCCACGCCTGGGAAGCGGACCGCGAGCGCGAGCGCGAAGCGCGGGCTCGGGGCGATGAGCTCCGGCGCTACACCTGGCGGGACGTCCACGAGGAGCCGGGCCCGATGCTCGAGGACCTGGGCGGGCTGCTGGGGCGCGTGCCGCTCAGCCTCGAGTTGACCGGCGAGACGAAAGCTGGGCTATAGAGGGGGCCGACTATGGGGCATGACCCTCCGCGCTCCTCAGCCACAGTCTTGGGTGCCGAAGGCAGCACGCCCATTGACCGCGGTGCAACTCTGTGAGAACCCCGCGATCCGGAAAGGAGCCAGCGTGTACGTAAGCGACGTCTCCACCGCCCCGAAGCGTGAAGTGGATGGGCTCGTGTCGCACATCCTGCTCGAGGAGGGCGACGCGCCCGGCGGCGAGCTCTCGATCACCTGGGTCGACGTCGAGCCCGGCGGCGAGCAGAAGCCCCACAGCCACGGCCCGCAGCAGGTCTACGTGATCACCCGCGGCCAGGGTCGGATGAAGGTCGGCGACGACGAGCGCGACGTCCACGAGGGCGAGATGGTGTTCATCCCGCCCGACACCGACCACGGGATCGTCAACAGGGGCGACCAGGTCCTGACCTACGTCTCCGCGGCGACGCCCGCGTTCCCGGTAACGGATCTCTACGACGTGGGACAGCTCTCGCTATCGCCGTAGCTAAGGCCGGCCCGTTCGGCCGCCGATGTGTGGACGCATGGACGCGAACCAGTTCGCCTTCGTCCACGGCATGCGCGAGACCCGTTCGGTGCTCGACCGCTGGGGCGGGAACCCCTGGCCGGTCCTCCGCACCTGGTTCGTCGGCGCCGCGCTGATCGCGCTTGGGCTACTCGCCGCGGTCACGTTCGTCGGATCGCTGCTCAAGCCCGACTACGGCTTCCACTACGCCCCGTCGGTCCCGCACGGCGTTGAGCTCGACCACGTGCTCATCGTCATGGGCCGCAACTCGCTGGTGCTGGCGCTCCACGCCATGGCCTGCGTCGCGGGGTTCATCGCGGGCGCCACGCTGCCGCTCTCCGCGGAGCGGCGGACCGGGTTCTCCCGCGTCATCCACGAGAAGGCCCGCCCGATCGCCTTCGCCTGGGTGATCGGCGTGACCTGCTTCTCGTTGCTCACCCAGACGTTCGCGCTGGGCCTGGTCGGGTCGACGATCGCCTGGCAGGAGGCGATCTCCGTCCCCGTGCTCGTGCTGACCGCCCTCCCCCACGCGCTGCTCGAGCTGACGGCGGTCTTCCTGCCGCTCGCCGCCTGGACGATCGCCAGCCGGCGCGAGGAATGGGACCAGCTCCTGGCGGCCACGATGGTCACGGTCGCGATCGCGATCCCGATGCTGCTGGTCGCCGCCACCTGGGAGGTCTACGTCTGGCCCTACATCCTCCAGGCGGTCTCGCCCTGGGGCGCCTAGCGGCGCCGGGCTAGACGAGCTGGTCGAACTTGCAGTCCCTCGGCGCCTTGTCGTCGCGCCAGCGGACGATCTTGGAGCCGTGACGGATGCGGCCGCCCGAGGTGTGGTCGTAGGTCACCTCCACGACCAGCTCCGGGCGGAGCGAGAACCACTCGAGCTCGCGGTCGGCGTCCCAGCGACTCGGATCGCCGGATCCCTTCTCGCCGGTCTCGTACGGCTTCAGCGTCTGGACCAGCTCCTTCTTCTCCTTGGCCTTCAGGCCAGAGGTGTGACCGATCGGACGCAGGTTGCCGTCGTCATAGAGACCGAGGATCAGGGAGCCGACTGTGCCCTCGTGCTTGCCGGGACGCCAGCCCATGACGACGCAGTCGATCGTCCGGACGCGCTTCACCTTGACCATCCCCTTGCGCTCGCCGGGCTTGTAGTTCGCATCCACCTGCTTGGCGATCACGCCCTCGCCGCTGAGCAGCAGCGGCTCGGCCGTCTTCGCGCTCGAATAGAGCGGCGTGACCTCCACCGACCCCGAGGCGGTCTTCTTGCGTCCCGGCGCGGCCGCGATCAGCTCCTCCAACGCGCCTCGCCGCTCCCGGAACGGCTTGGCCATCAACTTGCGCCGGTCCTCCGCGAGAAGGTCGAAGGCGCGGAACAGCGCCGGCGTCTGCTCGGCGAGCATCCGCACCCGCGACTCCGCGGGATGAAGCCGGTTCTGGAGCGCGTCGAACTGCTCGCGGCCGTCCTCGTCGAGGATGACCAGCTCCCCGTCGATCACGTAGCGCCCATCGGGGAACTCGACCTCCGGGAAGTAGCGGCGCAGCGGCTTGCCTCCGCGGGACTGGAGGTAGACCTCATCGCCGTCGACGTAGGCGAGCGCCCGGAAGCCGTCGTACTTCGGCTCATAAACCCACTCATCGCCCTCGGGGAGGACCTTGCGGGACAGCGCGAGCTGCGGCTTGATCGGTGGCTTCAGCGGGAGGGCCACGGCCCGATCCTAGTGTCCGCATACGATCGGCCCAGGTGAGCGACCCTCCCTCCACCTGCGACTTCGTCGTGATCGGCGGCGGCATCCTCGGTCTGGCGGTCGCGCGGGAGCTGCTCGCCCGGCACCCCGACGCCACGCTCGGCCTGCTGGAGCGCGAGGGCCGGCTGGCGGCGCACCAGACCTCGCACTCGAGCGGCGTGATCCACGCCGGCATCTACTACGCCCCGGGCTCACTCAAGGCGCGGCTCTGCGTCGAGGGAGCCCGGCTGCTCTACGCCTACTGCGACGAGCATGGGATCGAAGCGCGGCGCAACGGCAAGCTGATCGTCGCCGCGGATCAGGAGGAGCTGCCGCGGCTCGACGAGCTCGAGCGGCGCGGCAGGTCCAATCAGGTCCCAGGCCTGCGGCGGATCGGCCCGGACGAGATCGCGGAGATCGAGCCGCACACCCGCGGGGCCGCGGCCCTGCACTCACCGGAGACCGGCGTTGTCGACTTCGCGCGCGTCGCCGCGGCGTTCGCGGCCGACGTCGAGGCGGGCGGCGGCACGGTGGCCCCGGGCGCGGGGGTGAGGCGCCTGGAACCCCGGTCAGGGGGAATCACCGTCGAGCACGAGCGCGGAGCAACCGAGGCCGGGCTCGTGGTGAGCTGCGCAGGCGCCTGGTCGGACCGGCTGGCAGTCGCGGCCGGCGCTCCGCCGGAGCCTCGAATCGTCCCCTTTCGCGGCGGGTACCTGCGACTTAGGCCCGAGCGCCGCGACCTGGTCCGCGCCAGCATCTATCCCGTTCCGGACCCCGACCTGCCCTTTCTCGGCGGCCATCTCACGCGAGGCATCGACGGCCAGGTGCTGCTCGGTCCCTCCGCGCTGATGGTCGGCGCCCGCGACGCCTACCGGCTCACCCGAATCCGGCCGCGCGATCTTCTCGACAACCTCGCCTGGCCCGGAAGCTGGCGGCTCGTTGGCCGCTTCTGGCGCACCGGCCTTGCCGAGGTCGCGCACGCGGCCAGCCAGCGCTCGTTCGTTCGTCAGCTGCGCCGATACGTCCCGGAGCTCGGCGTCCGGGACGTGCTGCCCGGGCCGGCCGGGATCCGCGCTCAGGCGGTCAACCGCGACGGCCGCCTGGTCGACGACTTCGTGGTCCACCGGACGGATCGTGCGATCCACATCCGAAACGCGCCCTCCCCGGCCGCAACCTCCGCGCTTGCCCTCGCCAAGCTGATCGCCGACCAGGCCGACGAGCTCGGCTGACCCGCGCCGACTCGCAGGGCGCGGCCGCGATTCAGCAGCCGCCGACGAGCAGGAAGATCGCGATGATCAGGACGATCACCGCCGCGCCGGCGATCAGCCGGCGCCGCAGGTAGACGTCCGGGCCGCCGTAGTGGCGCGCCATCGATCCCTCCGCGCCACGTGGACCGGTGCCTTCGAGCAGCTCCTCGTCGCCGGTGTCCGGCGGCTCGCCGCTGCGGGCCCGGGCCCGCGCCTCGGCCGCCGCACGGCGCTGATCCGGTGTTCTCCCTCCAGATTCCATGTGGGCAGCCTAAGCACATCGCGAGGCCACGGGTGGGGAAGCCGTGTCAGCCCGCCAGGTCGTTGAGCGTGAGGAAGAGGTCGCGAATGGGCCGGAACTCGCCGCCCGGCGCCTCGATCCGATCCGACTGCCCCACGTCGCTCACGACCACGTCGGCATCGAGGTGGATCGC
>DATFPJ010000132.1:0-2573 GCA_035264865.1 Solirubrobacterales bacterium | reverse complement strand
ATCGGCAATGAGGGTGGAGGGGCGGTGCAGGACGATTCCGCTGCGTTTCTTCTACCGCCCGTCCCGGGGACGGTCACGTGTGCATCCCGGGGCTCCCGGCGTCCGTCGGCCTCCGACAGCCGGCGGACGCGCCGGCGAATGCCCCACAGCTCGGCCGCACTCAGATGGCTGAGCGCGGCGCCCTTCCCGCAGGCGAGCACTGCCGCCATCCAACTCCCTCTATCGCTGAGGTGCCGGTGGCCGACCGAATAAACCCCTCGATGAACAGGGTGCAGGGCGACTGGCGATCACTCGGCGCCGGATCCCCGCCTTGGAGATTCCCGCGGCCCGGAGCTGGTGGACGGAAACAACGCCATGCTGCCGCCCCGCGAGCCGGGCGACGAAGGCGTCCGGATCCGATTTGTCGCCTTGGTGCCGCACGTCAGGAACTAAGACGACAAGCGCGGGCCTTTCGCCCCAGTACCCGGCCGGTGCGCCCTTCATTGCCGGGCTTCCGCGGCGCGGGGCGGCCTCAGGCCGCCCGTTCCGTGTACTTTGCCGCGGCCGTGGCAACCGAACGCACCCTCATTCTCGTCAAGCCCGATGCCTTCGAGCGCGGTCTGACCGGCGAGGTGATCGCGCGCTTCGAGCGCAAGGGCCTGCGGCTCACGGCCCTGAAGCTGATGACGGCGGATGAGGAGATCGCCAACGTCCACTACGCGGAGCACACCGATAAGCCGTTCTTCGGCGAGCTCGTCGACTTCATCACGCGCTCCGAGCTGGTCGCGATGGTGCTCGAGGGGCCGAACGCCGTGAAGGCCGCCCGCCAGGTGATCGGCGCGACGGATCCGGTCGAGGCGGATGCCGGCTCGATCCGCGGCGAGTTCGGCACGGAGGTCACCTTCAATCTCGTCCACGGCTCGGACTCGACCGAGTCGGCCGAGCGCGAGATCGGTATCTGGTTCCCCGAGCTCTGATCCTCGCCTCCGGCTCGCCCCAGCGGCGCGCCCTGCTCGCGGCCCTCGGGCTCGACTTCGAGGTGCGGGTCCCCGCGATCGAGGAGGAGACCGAGGGCGAACCGCGCGAGCTGGTCGAGCGGAACGCCCGGCGCAAGGCCGAGGCGATCGCCGCGGACGCCGGCGACGCCCTGGTGATCGCCGGCGACACCGAGGTGGTGATAGACGGCGAGGTACTCGGCCAGCCGACCACCGAGGACGAGGCCCGCGCCCACCTCACCCGCCTGTCCGGCAGCGAGCATCACGTGCTGGGTGGCCTGGCGCTGGTGGCCGCCGGCGAGGAGCCGCGGACCGGCGTCGACGTCTCCACAGTCGCCTTCCGAGAGCTCGAGCCGGCGCTACTCGAGGCCTATCTGGCCTCCGGCGAGTGGCGCGGGCGCGCCGGCTCGTACGCGATCCAGGGTCTCGGCTCGGCTCTGGTGGACGTGGTTCGAGGCGACGTCTCCAACGTGATCGGGCTCCCGATCGGTCTCCTGCTCCGGCTCGCTCCCGAGATCCTCCACTCCAGTTAGCCGCAAATTGGGCGGGATTTGGACATTAAGGACAAGCCGCTAGGCTGCCCGGACCTACCTGAATTTGGCTTCACGGATGAACCTTCTGACCTCGATAGCCCCTGCGCGCGACATGGCAGTCGATCTCGGGACTGCCAACACCCTCGTCTACGTGCGGGGGCGCGGGATCGTGATCTCGGAGCCATCCGTCGTCGCGGTGGACGTGGCGACGGGGGAAGTGCATGCGGTCGGCATCCAAGCCAAGCAGATGCTGGGGCGCACCCCGTCCACGATCAACGCGATGCGCCCGCTCAAGGACGGCGTGATCGCCGACTTCGAGGTCACCGAGTCGATGCTCCGCTACTTCATCAAGCGCGCCAACCACAGCCGCTTCGGGCACCCCCGGGTCGTCGTCTGCGTCCCCTCCGGCGTGACCGGCGTCGAGAAGCGAGCGGTCGAGGAGGCCTGTCTGGGCGCGGGCGCGCGCGAGGCCTATCTGATCGAGGAGCCGATGGCGGCGGCGATCGGATCGGGACTGCCCGTCAGCGAGCCCACCGGCAGCCTGATCGTCGACATCGGCGGCGGAACGACCGAGGTCGCCGTCATCTCCCTGGGCGACATCGTCGTCTCCCAGTCCATCCGAGTGGGCGGCGACGAGATGGACGAGGCGATCGTCAACTTCTGCAAGCGCGAGCACCAGCTCGCGATCGGTCATCAGACGGCCGAGGACGTCAAGACCGAGGCCGGCTCTGCCGCTCCACTGAGCCAGGAGATCGACATCGAGATCCGCGGCCGCGACCTCGGCTCCGGCCTGCCGCGCGCGGTCTCGCTCAATTCCGGCGACGTCCGCGGCGCGCTCGACGAGCCGATCGCGCAGATCATCGCGGCGGTGCGCGACACGCTCGACCGCACGCCGCCGGAGCTCGCCGGCGACCTGATGGAGCGTGGGATGACGCTGGCGGGAGGCGGGGCGCTGCTGCAGGGCATGGCGGAGCGGATGAGCCAGGAGTGCCAGATGCCGGCTCGTCTTGCCGAGTCCCCGCTGAGCTGCGTCGCCACCGGATCGGGACAGGCCCTCGAGGAGTTC
>DATFPJ010000131.1:0-7671 GCA_035264865.1 Solirubrobacterales bacterium | reverse complement strand
CAGTCGGACACGGTCGCGCAGGGCTTCGGCTCGCTCGGCCTGATGACCAGCGTGCTGATGACGGCCGACGGCAAGACGGTCGAGGCCGAGGCCGCCCACGGCACCGTGACGCGCCACTTCCGCCAGCACCAGCAGGGCAAGGCGACCTCAACCAACCCGATCGCATCGATCTTCGCCTGGGCCCGCGGCCTCGCTGCCCGCGGCCGGATGGACGAGACGCCTGAGGTCACCGAGTTCGCGGAGACGCTCGAGCGCGTCTGCGTCGAGACGGTCGAGAGCGGGAAGATGACGAAGGACCTGGCGCTGCTGATCGACCCCGACCAGGAGTTCCTCACCACGGAGGAGTTCCTCGCCGCGATCGACGAGAACCTGCAGGTCGCGGCCAGCTGAGGCCGTGCTCGACGAGTTACCGGTCCATATGACCGATAACTCGCCAGCCGCCCGGAGGCCGGGCTCGGACCGTGGGTTTCGGGATTATGGAGGGCTCAATGCGCCCATGCAGCGGATCCGGTCAGCGACCACGGCCGCGCGACGTGTCACATCCCACCAGGTGAAACGAATGACGCGGTAGCCGGCGACGGCGAGGCGGCCGTCGCGGTCGCGGTCGGCTTGGAAGGCGCGCCGGGTGCCGTGGGTCGCACGACCGTCAACCTCCACGACGAGGTGCGCCTCCCGCCAGAAGAAGTCGACGACGTAGTCGAGCAGCGGGACGTTCACTTCCGGCTGGGGAAGACGGTAGCGCCGACAGAGCGAGAGAAACCGCTCCTCGAAGTCGTTGCGGGTGGCGGTCGAGCCCGCTAGGTGGTCCTCTAGGAGCCGACCAAGAGCACCAGCGCCAGGGTGCCCGCGGTGGACGCCGGAGATCGCTTCCAGCTCCTCTTCGGTGTAGAGGCGGAGCCGGTCGGCCTCATCGACCGCGCGCTCTAGCTGCCGGCGGGGAAGGAAGGTCGCCAGGTCGAGCAGCGTCCGGGCGGGCGTCGTCACAGGGATCCGGCAATGAAGAGTGCACTCGTCCGGCCGCAGATTCATCGCGCGGTGCACGACGATGCCCTGCCGCGGTCCCCGTCCGGAGCGGCACGGGATCGACACGTCGATTGTGTGAAGGCCACTCCGTTTTCGCAGGCCCCAGAGCTCTCCGGCTGCCCTGGTGGCTCAGCATGGAGTCGTCCCCAGTCGCGAGAACTGCGGCCACCCATCGGCCTTCGTCCGTGAGATTGGCTCGGCCGAAGGCATAGACGCCCCGGTGAACCCGTCGGAGCCACCCCTTCATTGCGCGTCTTCTGACCTGGGTCTCGCTGAAACCGAGCGAATAGAGTTGGCCCACCGCGATCACGCCGTGCTGCCGTTCGGCCAGCTCGCTGATCGACTTTCCATCGTGCTCGGTGCTTTTCCGGTCCATATGACGGGTAAGTCGCCAAGCACCGGCGAATCGCCCCCGGACTTAAGGAGAGACAAGCGTGAGCAACGGCCCAGTCAACGTCACCGTCACCGGCGCCGCCGGCCAGATCGGCTACTCGATCCTCTTCCGGATCGCGGTCGGGGAGATGCTCGGCTCAGACACCGAGGTGAAGCTCCGCCTGCTGGAGATCCCCGACGCCATCCAGGCGGCGGAGGGCACTGCGATGGAGCTCGACGACTGCGCCTTTCCGCTGCTGCGCGGCGTCGACATCACGGAGGATCCCAAGGAGGCCTTCGACGGGACGAACATCGCCCTGCTCGTCGGGGCGCGGCCTCGTTCCAAGGGCATGGAGCGATCCGACCTGCTCGAGGCGAACGGCGGCATCTTCAAGCCACAGGGCGAAGCCCTCAACGAGCGGGCGGCCGACGACGTCAAGGTTCTGGTCGTCGGGAACCCTGCCAACACCAACTGCCTGATCGCCAAGTCGCATGCGCCCGACATCCCGGCGGAGCGCTTCACGGCGATGATGCGCCTCGATCACAACCGCGCGATCGCGCAGCTCGCCAACAAGCTGCAGCGCCCCGTCACCGACGTCAAGCGGATGACGATCTGGGGCAACCACTCCCCGACCCAGTACCCCGACCTGGTCAACTGCCTGGTCGACGGCAGCCCGGCCTGGCCGCAGGTCGACGACGAGGTCTGGATCGCCGACGAATTCATCCCGACCGTCGCCAAGCGGGGCGCGGCGATCATCGAGGCCCGCGGTGCCTCGAGCGCCGCCTCGGCGGCCAACGCCGCGATCAATCACGTGCATGACTGGGTGCTGGGCACCCCCGACGAGGACTGGGTCTCGATGGCCGTCCCCTCCGACGGCTCCTACGGGGTCGACGAAGGCCTGATCTCCGGCGCCCCCTGCACCTGCTCGGGCGGGGAATGGAAGCTGGTCGAGGGCCTGGAGGTCAACGACTTCTCCCGCGAGCGGATCGACAACACCGTGAACGAGCTCAAGGAGGAGCGCGATGCGGTCAAGGAGCTCGGCCTGATTTAGCGGCCCACGGCGGCCGCACTGCGATCAGCCCGGGTGGTAGCCCCGCCCCTCGCGCTTGATCCGGCCCTCCTTCTCCAAGTCGGGGAGGACCCGGTAGAGGTAGTTCGGGTGGTTGAGCCGCATCTTCTTGCCGAGCTCCGAGACGGTGATCCCCGGGTTCGACTTGATGAGTCTCACGGCCTGGTCGGCGCGGGTGGAGCCGCGGCGTCGACGGCCTCCGCCGCCGCCGGCGCGGGGGCGGCCGGGGCCCCGGCGAGCGCTGCGACCGAGCCCGGCGAGTGCGGCCTCGACCTGCGTTCGCTCCTCGTCGAGCTCGCGGAGGCGGCGCTCCAATAGCGTCCTGGCCTGATCGACGGTGTTGGAAACCCTTGGCATCTGTGTGTAAGTCCTCTCTGTGCGGATGACAGTTACACGACAGTAACGGTTAGTTTGGGTGACAGTGAACGGTGAACGCCAGGTGGTCGTGGTCGCCCGGGTGCTGCTGCCGGCGGGGCGCGACCGGCTGGCCGAGCGCTTCGAGTTACGAGAGGGCGGTCATGAGGTGACTCGCGCAGACCTCTTGGAACTGGCGCCCGGCGCCGGCGCCATCGTTGCGGACCCGAGCGTCCCTGTCGACGCCGAGCTCCTCGATGCCGCCGGACCCCAGCTCGAGGTAGTCGCCAACTTCGCCGTGGGCTACGACAACGTCGATCTCGAGGCCTGCCGGGAGCGAGGCATCGCCGTGACCAACACCCCCGACGTGCTCACCGAGGCGACCGCGGAGCTGGCGATGGCGCTCACCCTGGCGGCCGCGCGTCGGATGAGCGATGCGGAGCGCGACCTGCGAGCCGGCCATTGGCGCGGTTGGGACCCCGCCGCCTACCGTGGGATCGAGATCGGCGGTTCGACGGTCGGCGTCGTGGGGATGGGCCGCATCGGTCACCGCTACGCCCGCCTGACCCACGGGCTCGGCGCACAGATCGTCTACGCGGGACCGACCCCGAAGCCACAAGCCGAGCAGGAGCTTGGAGCTCGGAGGCTGGAGTTCGAGGAGCTGCTGGCGGCCGCGGACGTCGTCAGCCTGCACGCCCCCTCGACGCCGGACACCCAGGGGTTGATCGGCGCGCGGGAGCTGGAGCTGATCGGACCGCAGGGCGTGCTCGTCAACACGTCGCGCGGCCCACTGGTCGACTCCGAGGCGGTCGCCGCGGCGCTCGAGGCCGGGACGCTCGGCGCGGCGGGACTCGACGTCTACAAGAACGAGCCAGAGGTCTCGCCGCGGCTGCTGAAGGCACCGCGCTGCGTGCTGCTCCCGCACATCGGCTCGGCGACCGTCACCGCTCGCGATGCGATGGCGAACGCGGTGGCCGACAACGTGATCGCCGTGCTGGAGGGGCGGGAGCCGCCGAGCCGGGTTGCCTAGGGACGGCTTCGCCATCAGGCGGCAGCGCTACGGCCGCCCCCTCACACCATCAGACGGGTCGCGCTTACGCGCGCCCTCGCATCACGGGCTTCGCCCTTCGCTCCGACGTGCAGCGGCCTTGCGCTGCCTGGGGAGCGTCCCCATGATCGCGTCCCAGAGCGGCGAGGAGACACCGAAGCCGTAGCGGTGGTCCTGGAAGTGGTGGCGCATGTGGTGCGTGCGAAGCCTCTTCCCGAACTTGGTCCTGGGCACGTGGTGGTGCAGGTGGTAGTGCATGTAGTCGTAGGTCAGGTAGCCGAGGATGAACCCGGAGAAGGCGGGGAACGCCTGCGGCGTCCCGAAGACCAGGACGTAAAGCCCGAGGAAGAGGGCCGCGAGGGGGGCGCTCACCGCCGGCGGCATCACCAGCCGCATGGCGTCGTTGGGGTGGTCGTGGTGGACCCCATGGATGATGAAGTGGAGCCGATCGCCGCCCCTGAACTTCGGCTCCCAGTGGAAGAGGAGGCGGTGGAGCCAGTACTCGGTCAGCGTCCAGATGCCGAGGCCGGCGAGGAACAGCAGAGCGGTCGTCCCGACGGCGAGACCTCGGTCGATGCCGAGCCAGAGACCGGCCAGCACGACCGGGACGAAGATCACGGCCGGGATCGCCGGATGGACCCGCGAGAAGAAGTCGAGGAAGCGGCTCTCGAACATCGGCGGCGAGGCCGCGAGTTGGGATGTCCGCTCGTGCGCCATCGGGGCTGATCTTAGCGAGAGCGATTTGGGCGCCCCGGGTTTGCGGTGTGAGCGGAAGTCGTGACCAACCGGTGAAAAAAGAAGAGCGCCATTTGCGGAAACGCGGCCCACGGGCAGCCGCGCAAATGGCATGATCGAGCCAAGTCGCGGGCCTGACTCACCCGCGACGGAGAGACCAGATAACGATGACTCGGCGGCGGTCCTGGGGGTCGCCGTCCGACACCGAAGAGAGGAACGGGCGATCTTGGCCGACGGTCGAGCACGCAATGCTGCGGTGACCTGCGAGGACTGTTTCTTCCATCGCCGTGGCCTCTGCGCCCTCGGACTCGACTCGCCGTGCCCCACCTTCCGGCCCGACACACCGGAGGGGCTGGTCCCACCGCGACAGCCGGCGCTGCTCGTGCGCGACGCAGGCGAGCGTGACGACGCGCACGCCGCCATGCAGGCGGCGTAGGTCGCAGCAAAAGCCCTTTAGTCTCCCGGCGGGGCCATGGGGCAATTGCCTTGAAGATCACCGTGCTCGGGAAGTCCCCCTCCTGGCAGGATGCCGGAGGGGCCTGTAGCGGATACCTGATCGAGACCGACGAGACCAAGGTCCTGCTGGACTGCGGGAACGGGGTCTTCGGCAAGCTGCGCGAGCGGGTCGACTACACCGAAATCGACGGCGTCGTCATCTCCCATCTCCACGCGGACCACTTCCTGGATCTCGTCCCGTACTCGTACGCGCTGATCTACGCCCCGAAGCAGCAGCCCGTCCCGGTCCACATCTGGGAGGGGACGGACCAGCCGGCGCGGCCCCGTCTGATCGCGCCGCCCGGGGCGGTCGAGACGTTCCGCCGGGTGGTCGGCGCCTGGGGGAACGACGACCTGATCGAGAGCGCCTTCCGGATCGAGGAGTACGAATCCGGCGACCGCGTCGAGATCGGGGACATCTGGGCGAGCTTCCACCCGGTCCCGCACTTTGTCGAGACCTTCGCGGTGCGGATCGGCTCCGGGGAAGACGGCGAGATCGTCTACAGCGCGGATACCCGCCCCGGTGCCGAGATCGTGGACGCCTCCCGCGACGCCGACCTGCTGCTCATCGAGGGGACCCTGCCGCGGCCCGAGCGGACCGGCCTCCGCGGTCACCTGACCCCCGAGGAGGCCGGGGAGCACGCTCGCGAGGCGGGGGCGAAGAAGGTCGTGATCACCCACATCTCCGACGAGCTCGGGGACGACTGGGCCCGCGAGGAGGCCGAGCGCGGCTTCGGCGCGCCGGTCGAGATCGCCCAGGAGGGCGTCACCTACGAGGTCTGACTCCGGGCGAACGTCCCGGAAGGCACGCTCCAGGGGGTGCCGCGGGACGTTCGGCGCGTGAGGCCGCCGTATTACCCTGTTCGAGATGACGAGCAGGCAGCGCGACCCTTTTGCGGATTTCGCCCGGATGCGCCGCGAGATGGATGAGCTTCTCGGCGACTTCTGGGACCAGGCGGGCTACCGGCAGCGCCGGCAGGCAGCCGCGTTCGTCCCGCGGGTGGATGTCTACTACTGCGGCGAGGAGGGCCCGAAGAAGGCGATCGTCAAGGCCGAGCTGCCCGGCATCGAGCTCGACGCGGTGAACCTCGAGGTGCGCGGCCGGACCCTCGTGATCAGCGGCGAGCGTCCCGTCCGCGACACGGAGGGGCGGACCTATCAGCAGATCGAGCTGCCCTCCGGGCCGTTTCGCCGCGTCGTGGAGCTCTCGGTGGACGTCGACGCCGACCAGGCGCAGGCCACCTACGAGGATGGGATCCTGCGGGTCGAGCTGCCGCTGCGAGTGCCGCAGGGCGCCCGCCAGGTTCCGATCGAGCGGGCCGAATAGCGGCCCCGACATACGGGAAAGGGCTGACGATGGCCGACGTCGAGACTCCTCAGCTGGAGGTTGTGGAGATCCCGGACGTCGAGGAGGCGGCGGGCCGGACCGAGCCCCTGCCGGATGCGCTGCCCATCCTGCCGCTGCGCGAGACCGTTACCTACCCGGACACGCTGACGCCGCTCGCGGTCGGCCAGGAGCGGTCGATCAAGCTCGTCAACGACGTCCTCTCCGGCAACCGGCTGCTGGCGATGGTGGGCTCGAAGGACCCCGAGAACGACACGCCGGCCCCCGACGATCTCTACGACGTCGGCGTGGCGGGGACCGTCGCGCGGATGATGAGGGTGCCGGACGGCACGCTCCGCATCCTGGTCCAGGGCTCGCAGCGGATCCGGATCCTCGAATACGTCACCGAGGTGCCGTATCTGGTGGCGCGCGTCGAGGAGATGCCGGACGTGATCGTCGAGTCCACGGAGCTCGAGGCCCTCACCCGGAACGTCCAGAGCACCTTCAGCGAGATCATCGAGGCGATCCCGTATCTGCCCGAGGAGCTCCAGCTCGCGGTCGCCAACCTCGACGACCCCTCGGCGCTCGGGCATCTGATCGCCGGGGCCCTGCGGATCTCCACCGAGGAGAAGCAGGAGCTGCTCGAGACCGTCGACGTCACGAAGCGCCTGCGCCGCCTCTCCGAGATCCTCACCCGCGAGCTCGAGGTTGTCCAGCTCGGCTCGAAGATCCAGTCCCAGGTCCAGTCGGAGATCGACAAGGGGCAGCGCGAGTACTTCCTGCGCCAGCAGCTCAAGGCGATCCAGGAGGAGCTCGGCGAGGGGGACGAGCAGCAGGCGGAGATCAACGAGCTGCGGGAGCGCCTCGAGGAGGCGGGGCTGCCCGAGGAGGCGAACAAGGCGGCCGAGCGCGAGCTCTCGCGGCTCGAGAAGCTGCCGCCGGTCGCCGCGGAGTACGGCGTCATCCGCACCTACCTCGAATGGCTCGTCGACCTGCCCTGGTCGAAGGAGACCGAGGACGACCTCGACATCTCCCATGCCCGCGAGGTGCTGGATGAGGACCACTACGACCTCGAGGAGGTCAAGGACCGCATCCTCGAGTACCTCGCCGTCCGCAAGCTGAACCCGGACTCGCCGGGGCCGATCCTCTGCTTCGTGGGCCCGCCCGGCGTCGGCAAGACCAGCCTCGGCAAGTCGATCGTGCGCGCTCTCGGGCGCGAGTTCGAGCGCATCTCGGTCGGCGGCGTCCGC
>DATFPJ010000130.1:0-4973 GCA_035264865.1 Solirubrobacterales bacterium | reverse complement strand
GGCGCGCCACCTGCCTGGGCTCTGACCTATCTAGGCTTCCGCGATGCTTTCGGCTCTACTGGCGGGGGCGCTGATCGTTGCCGCCTCGCTGCTGCTCGGAGCGGCGGTCATGGCGATCGCGGGCCTGCCGCGCCACTCGGCAGGGGTCCCGGCGACGGGACTCTCCGCGCTGCTGGTGATCTGCGGGGTGGCGGTCAAGCTGCCGGGCCACGCGGCCACCGCCGCGATCGTCGCTGGCGTCTGCTTGATCGCGTGCTTCGTCGTCTTCGGGCGCGGCCAGCCGAACGGCGCGTTCCGGACCGGGGCGGTCGTCGCGCTGCTCGGTGCCGCCCTCGTGGCGGCGATCCCGTTCATGGCCAGCGGCCGGGTCGGGATCCTCGGCCAGGGCCTGGTCAACGACGACATGGCCTCGCACCTCCTGTTCACGGAATGGGTGAGCTCGCACGCCGGCCCCACACCCGATCTGATCAAGGACGGCTATCCGCTCGGGCCGCATGCGATCGTGGCCGCGGCCGCGAAGGTGAGCGGCGCCAGCCTGATCGAGGGGTTCGCGGGGCTGACCGGAGCGATTGCGGGGCTGCTCGCGCTCACCACCTACGGAGCGCTGCCCGCCGTGCGCGGCTGGCTGCGGGTCCCGGCCGCGGTTCTGGCGGCGAGCCCGTATCTGGCCGCCGCCTACCTGGCGCAGGGCGCTTTCAAGGAGCCGATGCTGGCGCTCGCCCTGCTCGGCTTCGCGATCGCGCTGCCGGCCGTTCGGCCCGCCTGGGCTGACGGCGGCGGCACGAGGGCGGCGATCCCTCTCGGGGTGATCGCCGCCGGCACGATCTACAACTACAGCTTCCCGGGGCTCGCCTGGCTGCTCGGGGCCGCCCTCGTCTGGATGCTGCTCGTCGCCTGGCGCGAGCGCGAGCGGACACGATCCCTGGTGGCGAGCCTCCGCCTGCGCGAGCGGCTTCGCGGCGCCCGTCCGGCGATCCTCCTGGGCATCGCGATCCCGGTGATCGCCGTGATTCCCGAGGTCCTCCGGCTGGCGAGCTTCTCCAACTTCGAGGCGTTCAATCCCCAGGGCACCGGTCCGACCGTCGGCTTCGGAAACCTGCGCCAGCAGCTCAATCCGCTGGAGGCGTTCGGCATCTGGCCGTCGGGCGAGTTCCGGATCGCGCCGGCCAACTCGACGACGCCGGAGATCGCCTTCTACCTCGGTGGACTGCTGGCGCTGGCCGCCTTCGCCTGGGGGCTCGCCCGCGCACTCTCGCGACGGGAGTCCGCACTGCCGTCGGCGCTGGCGGCAGCCGCCATCGTCTACCTCGCCGCGCTGGCGGTGGGCACGCCGTACACGCAGGCGAAGGCGCTCGCGATCGGCGCGCCGGTGATCATGGTGATCACGTTGCGGGGCCTGTTGTCGGCTGCCCCGCTGCCCGGAGAGGAGCGCGACCTGCCGGCGGGGGCAGAGGCCGGGTGGTGGCCGCCACGCTTCCTCCGGCCCCTGGTCGGATTCGGCGTCCCGCTGGTTCTGCTCGCCTTCGCGGTCGCGGCGGCGTTCTCGACTCTGCTGCCGCTGCGCCAGGCGGCGGTCGGCCCCGATTACCACCTCCAGGAGATGCTCCGCATGCGGCCGATCGTCGACGGGCAGAACGTCCTCTTCCTCGGCCGCGACAACTTCGTCTCCTGGGAGCTGATCGGCTCCGAGGTCTACGCGCCGATCACCAACCACTACGACGTCGAGGAGATCCCCTCCCTCTACCGGGCCACCACCCTGAACGCGAAGTTCGACTGGGACAACGTCCCACCGGACTGGCTGAATCGCTTCCGCTGGGTCGTGACGACGAGCGCGGCCCAGCAGAGCGACGCCCCGGTCGGCTTCGCGCCCCGGCTCCGGACCCACGACTTCATCCTCTGGCAGCGGCAGGGAGAGGTCCGCGATCGCCACACTTTGTTCGAGCCTCTGAATCCCGGCGCGCCGTTCGACTGCTCCGATCCGCCCGAAGCGAAGCTCGCCCACGTCGACGGCGCCGCGAGGCTCTTCACGGTGCAACCGGTCCTCGGCAAGGTCTGGCATCCAAGCCCGGAGCTCACCCAGACGAAGCCCGGCCAGCAGCGCGTCTACCTCACCCCTGGGCGGTGGGACATCTCGATGCAGTACGCGAGCACACAGCCGCTCCACGTGGCGGCGTCGGGGGCGAGCCTCGAGTCCCCCTTCAGTGTGGACCTGCGCACCAACCTGCTCTTCCGCGGGCCCTCGCCGTACTACCCGGTCGGGAGCCTGGTCGTGAGGACGCCGGGGGAAGTGGTCATCGACGTAAGCGTCGACGATCCGCCGGTGGTCGGACGCCTACTCGGGACCGAGAGCAAGGCCTATCTCGGAGCCATCGCCGCAACCCGCGCCGATCCCAGCCGACAGAATGTGGCACTCAGCAAGTCCTGCGGCCGCTACGTCGACTGGTACACCGTCGCCCCGGGCACCCCGCCGAGTGCCCTGGCGGGGGTCCCGGCGCCGCACCTGCAGCCGGTGCCCGAGGACTAACGCCTACGATCGCCGCATGCGGGACGTACCCCGGCTCTGGGTGGCCACCATGGTGGTGCTGATGATCTGCCTGCTGGCGTCGATGGTGATCGCCGTCGTGAAGCTGACCTGATCGCGATACTGCCGCGCCGAGCCGGGCGCGCGGGGTAGTATCGGCGCGCAAATTCCCGGCGAGGCGTGGGCGAGGAGGTTCGATGTTCAGCCGCATAGTGGTTGGAACGGATGGTTCGGAGACCGCGACCGAGGCCGTGAAGACGGCGGTGGAGCTGGCCAAGCTCTCGAAGGCGAAGCTCGAGATCGTGAGCGCCTACGAGCCGATCCCGCAGTCGCGGCTCAGGGAGGAGTCGGAGGGGATCAGCGGCGACGTCTCGCACGCGATCAATCCTCGCGAAGACGTGGAGCTCGTCCTCGGCAATGCGGCGGCGGTTGCGAAGAAGGAGAAGGTGGACGTGGTCACCCACCCGCGCGAGGGCGATCCCGCCGACGCGATCCTCGACGTCGCCGAGGAGAACGACGCCGACCTCGTGCTGGTCGGGAACAAGGGCATGACCGGGGCACGGCGCTTCCTGCTCGGCAGCGTGCCGAACAAGATCTCGCACCACGCGCCCTGCGACGTCTGGATCGTGAAAACGACGTAGCCGTTTCATTGATTCGGCGGCGGTGTTAGTGGCCGCCGTTGATGGCGAAGCCGTCTACCTACTCGAGCAGCTCGAACAGCGCCCGCTCGTACTGAGCGCGGTCGAACGTGAACGGCCCGAGGTCGCTGTAGTCCCAGTCCTCGCGCTGGGGCTGCTCGAAGTCTTGCCAGGTGACCGTGTCGTCGGTGACCGTGATCCGCGCGAGCAGCGGAGAGCAGCCGACCTCGCCGCACCCGCAGCCGAGTAGCTGGGTCCTCTCGTCGGCGTCCTCGTAGAGCCTCGCACCGCCGCCGCCGAGGAACTGGCTCGCGAGGTCCACGCGCACGTAGCCGGGCACCAGGCCGACGTAGCCGCCGGCGAGGGCCTCGTCGCCCTCCTCACGTGCCGCGGGCAGCTCGACTTCGCGGACGAGCTCGGGGAGCTCTGTCCCGTTCACCTCGATGCGGATCTGCTTCAGGTCCTCCGCGAATCCCTCGCCGGCCGGGGCGAGCTCGAAGGAAACCTCATCCATGCCGCTGATCACATCAGAACGCGGCCGCGAGCGGCCGCCCGGCTAGCAGCCGGCGGCCCGCGCCCTGACCGCGGCTGCGGCGTCGACCAGCCCGGCGCCGAAGAGCCGCTGATCGTAGGGCTGCCCAAGCTGCGAGTCGCTGCGCCGGGCGCTCCCCTCCAGCTGGCACTCGACCGCGGTCGGCGAGCGGCCGACGACATGACTCGCGATCACCATCGCCGCCACGCCGGAGATGTGGGCGGCCGCCATCGAGGTGCCCTCGTAACCGCCCGGATAGCCGAAGTGGGTGAAGCCGGCTCCGTCGAAGGTGAGCTGGAAGATCGGCACGCCGCGGGTGAAGAAGGCATCGTCCGAGCCGCAGGTGCTGAGCGCGGGGAAGCCGCCGCCCGGCGCGACCAGGTCGAGCCCGGCGCCGGTGCGCGAGTCGCTGGCGAGGCAGGCGTCCTTCGTCGTGCGCCCGACACCGATCACGCGCGGCGCGCCGGCCGGATAGGCGACCGGCTCGCCGTTCTCGTTCCCTGCAGCCGCGACCACCAGCGCGCCCTGCTTGAAGGCGAACTTGACCGCCGAGCAGATCCCCTTGATCTTCCCGCAGCTGTTCACCCCGAGCGAGAACTCGAAACTCATGTTGATCACCTGCGCCTTGTGCTTGGCAGCCCAGCGGATCCCGCGGGCGATGTTGCGGGCGGTGCCGAAGCCGTCCGAGTCGAGCACGCGCACCGGGATGATCTTCGCGCGGGGGGCGAGCCCCGTGAGGCCGAAGCGGTTGCCGATCCGCTCGGCGATCGTCCCGGTCACGTGCGTGCCGTGGCCGTCCTCGTCGAGCGGCATGCGGTCCTTGTCCACGAAGTCGTAGCCGGGGAGAAACTGCGACCGCGCAAAGTCTGGGCTCCTGCGGAAGCGCGGCTTCTTCGTCAGGTAGGCGACGCCGGTGTCGAGGATGGCCACCCTGGCCCCTTTGCCGGCGGCACCGCCGCGCTGCTTGAGGATGTCCCAGGCCTCCGGGGCGTTCAGTCCACCGCGCTCCTGGTAGGTCGCGGGCGTCTCGCCGCAGAGCGAACCGCAGGCCAGGAAGTTCCACTGCGTCCGCTGCCAGCCTCCGGCGAAGCCGGCTGAACCGGGGTCGTTGGGAATGGCGGAGGCGTGGGCGACGTAGTTGGGAAGGGCGTAGTCGACCCCCGGGTTGTCCTGGAGCGCCTGCTCGGCGCTCGCGACCGAAACTCCCTCGGGCAGCTTGACGAGCTTCTCGCCGCCGCCCTCGAAGCGGACCAGCAGTTGCCCCGCGACGTAGGGAGCATGG
>DATFPJ010000129.1:0-4675 GCA_035264865.1 Solirubrobacterales bacterium | reverse complement strand
TCGCCCGGCCCGTCGAGCCGGAGGTGTGGATCAGGAAGGCGAGGTCGTCGGGCCGTGTCGATATCGCGTGCGACCCGATGGATCCGCTCTCCGGACGCTCCGGGACCTCGACCAGGCACGAGCGGGAGAAGCCCGCCGAGAGGGCGAGGTCGCGGTGGGCCGCGTCGGTGAGGATGCTCGACGTTCCGAGCTCATCCCTGATCCGCGCGAGGCGCTCGGGTGGCCAGCGCGGATCGAGGACGACCGCGGTGCCCCCGGAGCGGAGCGCCGCCAGCATCGCAGCGATCAGGGGCGCGTCGTGGCGCAGCAGCACGGCGACGCGTCCGGGCTGACCGTCGCTGCGCTCGGCGATGCGCGCGGCGAGCGCGTTCGAGGCGGAGTCCAGCTCGGCGAAGGTCGGCTGCCAGGAAGTTCCGGCGATCGCGGTCTCGTGCGGGCGGCGGGCTGCCTGCTCCGCGAACCGCTCGGGGATCGAGCTCTCGACGTTCAACGGTAGACCACCTGCGGGCGGGTGTAGAAGTCGCGGTCGAAGTCGCCGTGCTCGGGCGGGCCTATCCCGGAGCCCTTCCAGCCGCCGAAGGGCACATCGATCTCGGCGTCCGTCGTCGATCGCCCGAGCTTCAGGATCCCGGCCTGCGCCTCGCGGAGGAAGCGCTCAGCGAGCTCATCGGAGGAGCTGAAGAGGGCAGCGGCGAGCCCTTGGGGAACGCCGTTGAGAAGGTCGATCGCCTCTTCCCAGCCCTCCGCCGTCTGAACGACCAGGACGGGACCGAAGGTCTCCTCGCGCACCAGCTCGTGTTCGGGCAGATCGCAGACGGCGATCGTCGGCGGATAGAAGGCGCCGTCGAACCCGGGCACCTCGGGGGTCTCTGATCCATGCGGCACGATCAGCTGGACGCCCGGACCGGCGCGGTAGACCACCTGCGCGACTCGATCGCGTTCCGCGGCGCTCACCAGCGGTCCGATCCTGGTCTCGGGGTCTCGCGGATCGCCCCACGGCATCGCCTCCGTTTCGGCGCGCAGCAGCTCGATCAGCTCGTCTCTGCGCTCGCGGTGAACGATCACCCTGCGGTTCGCGGTGCAGCGCTGGCCGGCCTGGGCGAAGGCGCCGTCCGCGATCTCGCGGGCGGCCAACCGGAGGTCGGCGTCCGACCAGACGATCGCCCCGTTGTTGCCCCCTAGCTCGGCCTGCAGCGGGATGCGGCGGCTGGCGCAAGCCTCCTGGGCCGCGTAGCCGGCGGCTGAGGACCCGGTGACGCTCACGGCGTCAACCCCGGGATCGTTGATCGCGGCCAGCGCGGCCTCGCTGCCGCCCTCGACCATGGCGACGGGCAATGCCTCGAACAGCTCCGCGAGGCTCCGCGAGATGCCGATCGCGGCGGGGGCGGGCTTCCAGAGCACCGAGTTGCCGTACGCGAGAGCTGCCCCAAGCTTCCCGAGCGGTATGTAGACGGGGTTGTTCCAGGGCGTGATCAGCGCCACCACCCCCTGTGCACGGCGGCGGATCTCGGCCGTTCCCGCCCGGTCGCTCTCGTCCGCCGCACGCGCACGAGCCGCGACCGCGCGCAGCATCTCCGCCGAGCGCACCACCTCGAGCCGGCCGTAGCGAACGGGCTTGCCCAGCTCGTCCGCCATCGCCGCCGCGAACTGATCGGCCTGAGGCTCGAGCTGGTCGGCGAGTCGCTCCAGAGCGGTGGTTCGCGCCGCCGTTCCTGCCCCTTGCCAGTCCTCGAGCCAGGCTCGGCAGCGCCGGACGGCGTCGTCCGTGGCCGCGCCGTTCGCGGCGGGGGCGCCGGGGCGCGCCAGCATGGCCACCAGCTCGTCGACGCCGACGAATCTCGCCGCGCGGCGCTCCAGGTAGCGCCGGGTGATCGCCGCGTGGAGCGGGTCGTTGCTGGCGGTGGCGTCGGCCGGGATCAAGCTCTCGATCCTGTGCCGCTGGTAGGCGTCGATGACGGCCTGGCGCACGCAGCCGTGGAGGTGCACCCCGGCGACCAGGAGCAGATCGGGACTCGCCTCGTTCAGCGCCTCGTCGAGCCGGCCGTCCTCGAATGCGCTGAACCCGGTCTTGTGGATCACGCGCTCTCCCTCGCGCGGGCGGAGTGCGGGAGGCGGCTCGTGGCCCGGCGTTCCCTCCTCGCAGAGCCAGCGGCCGTCGCGCTGCCAGTGCGGCATGCGGCGGTCGTCGCTGCGGGTCACCGTGGTCCACGCGTGCACAACCGGAATCTCCGCCTCGCGACAGGCGCCGAGGAGCGTGGCCGCGCGCTCGGTCACGGACCCGGCAGCCGGCTCGAGCCCGGGCGAGTCCAGGTAGTCCCGCTGGAGATCGACGAGCAGTAGCAGCGGCCTCATGCCGGTGCGGCGCTCAGGAGCTGCGCCGCAGCGGAACCGACCCGCGCCGCCACCTCGCCGGTCCCAAGCCGTCCCCCGAGATCATCCGTGACGTCGCCCTCGCTGAAGCTCCGGCGCACGCCCTCCTCGACCGCCCAGGCCTCACGTCCAAGGCCGAGGCTCTCGCGCAGCATCGCTGCCAGCGAGAGGATCTGGCCGATCGGGTTGGCGCGTCCCGAGCCTGCAAGGTCGTAGGCGGCGCCGTGGTTGGTCTGGTAGACGCCGCCCCCGCGGCCGTCGTAGCTGGCGCCGAAGGACAGGGCGCGAGAGCCCAACAGGACCGCGGCGAGGTCGCCGAGGATGTCGCCGAACAGATTCGGCGCCGCGACGACGTCGAAGGACTGCGGCCGCTGCACCAGGAGGTAGGCCATCAGGTCCACGTCGACGAAGGAGGTCTCCACACCTTCCTCGCCGCATACCTCGTCCGCGATCGCTCGCCAGAGGTCGGCGAGCCGGGGCGTCCCCGCCTGCTTGACGACGATCGTCAGCTCGCCGCGCCTCGACGCCGCCAGGCGCGCCGCCGCGGCGAGGAACCGGCGCACATCCGATTCTCCGTGTGAGAACCGGTGCTCGACCAGCGAGCCCCCGTTGCCGTCACCCGCCACCTTGGTGTCGCCTTGGTAGACGCCGCCGAGATTCTCGCGCACGATCAGCATGTCGAAGCCGGCGAGCGCCTCCGGGCGCAGCGGCGAGGCTTCCGCGAGTCCCAGGCGCTCCTGAATGGGACTGACCTTCATGAACAGGCCGAGCCGGCGCCGCAGGTCGTAGACGTAGCGCCCGCCTCCCGGACCGCTGAGGATCGCGCCGCCACGGCAGAGCACCTCCTCGCAGAATCCGCAGACCTCATCCGGCAAAGCGGTGCCCGCTTCGTTCTCGGCCAGCTTGCCGATCGGTCCGCCGACCTCGACGCTCACGCTCGGGGTACCCGCTTCCTCCAAGCGGCGGAGCACCTCGAGGGACGCGCCGACGACCTCGGGCCCGATCCCCTCACCCGGCAAAGCCCCGATCAACGGAGCCTGCCTCCGAGCCGAGGCTTGAGGATCTCGGATACGCGGGACCCAGGCCGGACCTGTGATCGGCTCTGCCGAGGCGCTACTCACGCCCCCAGCCTAGTTCCGCTCCTGGCACTGCGCTAGGCCCCCGGCTTCCAGCCGATGGCGCCGATGCGCGGCCAGCCGCAGTCGCAAAAGCTGGGATCGGCGAACCGGTCCTGCAGCCCGCGGACCTCGGAGGGATCGAGGCGGCCCGCGGCCACGAGCCGGGCGCAGGCCCCCTCGAGCACCCGGCGGATGAACGCGGCTTCGCCGCTGCCGCCGTCGAAGAAGCGCACGTCCGCGCTCGCCTCGACACGCTCGAGTCCGATCTCGCGGAGCACCGGCGGCAGCCGTCGCGCAAACCCACCGTCCAGCGTCTCGCCCAGTGCCTCCGCCGCTTTCGCGACGACAGGGTCGGGAGCGAGGCGGGCCACGTCGGTCCAGGGCTCCTCGGCGACGAGTACGCCGCCCGGCTTGAGCCACTCGGCGATCCGCTCGAGCGCACGATGAGGGTCGCCGACGTGGACCAGTACGGCACGGCAGTGGACGAGGTCGAACGAAGCTGCCGGGAAGTCGTCGGCGAGCACGTCGTGGCGGAGCACCTCAAGCCGGGGCTCCTGAAGCTGATCGAGCAGCGTCGTGTCGATGTCGGTCGCGACCACCCGGCCCGACTCGCCTACGCGCTCCGCGAGCCAACCGGCGATCGAGCCCCTGCCGGCGCCGACCTCGAGGACGTGCCACCCCGGCCGGACGCCGACTCCCTCGAGCCGTGAGGTGGTGGTGGGGTCGAAGAGATCCTCGAGCAGCGACAGCCACTCGTCCCGGTTGTGCCAGACCGCCATGCCCATCGGGGAGGCGGCGGCTATCCCGCAGTGGGGGCAGGCACCCGCGAGTCGACCAGGAGGGCCGCACCGATCGCGCCGCCGAGGTCGCCGAGCCCGGCGACCCGCACCGCCGGCGGCCGCTCGTCGACGAACAGGTGTGGGTGCATCCGCGCGGCGATCCGGCCCGCGTACTTCTCTCCGAACCGGACCCCGAGGCCGCCCCCGATGATCACCGCCTCGGGATCGATCACGTTGACGCAGGAGGCGATCCCCGCGCCGAGAGCCTTGACGGCGCGGTCGACCAGCCGAGTGGCGAGGTCGTCGCCGTGCCGCAGCGCCCGCTCCCAGACGCCGCTGGTCAGTCGGTCGCGGCCGCGCTCTTCCATGATCTCGAAGAGCTTGGTCTTGGCGCCCTTGTGAACCTCC
>DATFPJ010000128.1:0-1647 GCA_035264865.1 Solirubrobacterales bacterium | reverse complement strand
GCGAACCTGCTGGCGCCGATGCTTCCGCTCGGTGTGGGAGCTGGCCTCTCCTTCCCGTCTTTGATGGGCCTGGCCATGTCGAGCGCGACCCAGCAGGACTCCGGGCTTGCCTCCGGGCTCGTAACACGTCGCTTCAGGTCGGCGGCGCGCTGGGCCTCGCGGTGCTCGCGACCCTCTCCGCCACCCGCACGGACAACCTGCTCGCGAGCGGGAGCTCGCAGGACGCGGCCCTGACCGGCGGCTTCCAGCTGGCTTTCTGGATCGGGGCCGGCCTCGTCGCCGCGGCGATCGCGGTCACCACTTTGGTTGTCCAGACCCCGGCCGCGCAGCCGGAGCTCGTCGAGGCACCGCAGGACGCCGAGGCGGAGCCCGCCTACTCCGAGGCCGCCTAGGTCCCCTCGATCTTTCGGCGGATCGCCTCGAGCCGCTTGCGCAGCTCTGGCGTCCCGTCTGACGGCAGATCCTCGAGCGCGGCTGCGGCCGCGCGGATCCCGAAGCGCGCCTCCTCCTGCCTGCCCTGCTCGGCGTCGAGCTGCGCCCGCAGCATCAACGTCTCGGCGGGGTGCACGCTGTCGCGTCCCGCCAGGACGGCGGCGAGCCGTGACTGGGAGTCCACCTCGTCGAGCCGGCCTCGTCGGCGCTCCGGCAGCTCGGTGGCCTCGGTCCACCGGCCCTCGGCGAGCTCGTCTCCGGTGCCGTGCCCGAGCCGAATGGCGAGCGCCCGGGTCGCGCCGATCTCCTGAACGAGGGGATCGCCGGCCGCGGCGCGCACCGCGCTCAGCGCCCGGTTGACGATCCCGGTCGCGGCCCGGATCTCCTCGGCGCCCTGACCGCGGTCCTGGGTCACCCTCTTGAGCCAGGCGGAGCCGTCCTCGGAGGACTCCAATCGATTGCCGGTCACCGTCACCACCGTCACCGGCACCCTCTCCGGCTCCGTCGGCTCAACCGCCTTCATTCGTCGCCGGCCGCGCCGGCCGGGGTGAGTCGCCCCGAGCTCCTGCACGATCAGGACTCGGTCGGCATCGCCTTCGCGGACGAGGTAGCGGCCATCCGCAAGGCCGATCCTTCCGGCCAGCTCCAGCTGGACGAAGGTCGCTCGGGTTACCTGGCTAGTCGCCGTTGCCGTTGCCCTTGGCGGGCACAGCCGCCTCGGACGGCTTCGCCGGCACCGTCGGGTTCCGGATCTCGCCGAGGCGCTGGATCAGCCGCTGCCACTGCTCGGGCTTCAGGATCTGGCCGAGCTGCTTGATCGAGCTGCCCGTCGTCGTGAACGTGTAGCCGACGTGGATGTGGTTGTAGTGGTCGGGCAGGATGAAGGTCGGCGGCCCGAGGTCCATCAGGGAGATGATCTGGGCCGGCCGCATCGCTCCCTGCAGCAGGAGCAGGTCCTTGATCACCGACTCGGTGATCGAACCCGGCCCCTGGTGGCCGGTGATCGGGATGCCGTTGACCGCCGCGATGTCGAGCGCTGATCCGTAGGAGTGCGCCGACACGTTGCCGGACGCCGTGAGGTACGAGTGCCCGCACTTGAGCGAGGTGATCGTCAGGCGGTAGCCCTTGGCGACCAGGTACTCCATCACCGCCAGGACACGGCGGTCGATCTGCCCGGTCTGGATGTCCTGGCGCCCGCAGGAGTAGATCGAGAGC
>DATFPJ010000127.1:0-5923 GCA_035264865.1 Solirubrobacterales bacterium | reverse complement strand
CCATGTCGCGGGCTGCCGGCAGGGTGAGCCCGACGACCCCGCCCTTCGAGGCGGCGTAGGCGACCTGGCCGATCTGGCCGTCCCAGGCGGCGATCGACGACGTGTTGACGCAGACGCCGCGCTCGCCCGCGTCGTCGGGCTCGTTGCCGGCCATCGCCGCGCACGCGAGGCGCAGGACGTTGAACGTCCCGATCAGGTTGACCTCGACCACGTTGTGGAAGACCTCGAGGTCGTGGGCGCCCTGTTTGCCGGCGATCCGCGCCGCCCAGCCGATGCCTGCGCAGCAGACCGAGATCCGCAGCCCTCCGGGCGCGTCAGTCGCGGCGTCGACGGCGGCCTGGACCGGTTCCGGCTCCATCACGTTGGTCTCCATGAAGGCTGCGTTCTCGCCCAGTTCCGAGGCAAGCGCCTCGCCCTTCTCGGCGTTCAGGTCCGCGATCACGACGGAGGCGCCGCGCTCATGCAACGCGCGGACGGTGGCTGCCCCGAGGCCCGAGGCCCCGCCGGCGACCAGCGCGCTTGCTCCCTCGATCTTCATCGGCGCGGCACGGTAACGAAATCACCCCAGCCCGCGGAGCCACCTCGGTAGTCTGGACCGATCGCGGAGGTTGCAGCTCCCACTTCGGAGGGTGGAGTTCGTCCCGCTTCCAACCGCAAGGCCGAGCTGGCCGAGCATCTCGAGGAAGCCCGTCGTCACACCCTCAAGCTGATCGAGCCGCTCACGGACGAGCAGCTGAACCGGGTCTACGACCCGATCCTCAGCCCGCTGATCTGGGACCTCGGGCACATCGCCAACTTCGAGGAGCTCTGGCTCGTCCAGCGGATCGGCGGCCGGGAGCCCCTCCGCGGGGACCTTGGCGAGCTGTACGACGCGATCGAGCAGCCGCGGAAGATCCGCGGCGAGCTGCCGATCCTGCGGGCTGACGAGGTCCGGCCATATATGGAGCAGGTGCGGGAGCGGACGCTGGAGGTGCTCGAGAAGATCGAGCTCGACCCGGCGGACCCTCTGTTGGCCGACGGCTTCGTCTACGAGATGCTGCTCGCGCACGAGTACCAGCACAACGAGACGATGCTGCAGCTCCTGCAGATGGTCGAGTCCTACGAGCCGGTAGAGGTGGACGGGTCACCGGCGAAGGAGGCGGTGACGGACGGGCCGGAGATGGTCAAGGTCGAGGGCGGCGCTCACGAGATCGGCGCTCCGGACCTTGGATTCGCATATGACAACGAGCGACCTTGCCACCGGGTCGAGCTCGAGCCCTTCTGGATCGACCGGACGCCGGTGACCAACGGCGACTACCTGAGCTTCATGGAGGAGACCGGCGCCGATGCCCCGATGTACTGGGAGCGTGACGGAGAGGGAGGTTGGGTCCGGACGGCGATGGGTGGTACCGAGGAAGTCGACACGGCGCTGCCGGTGATTCACGTCTCGTGGGAGGAGGCGGACTCCTTCGCACGCTGGGCGGGCAAGCGGTTGCCGACGGAGGCCGAGTGGGAGGCCGCCGCGCACGGAGCGAGGGCCGAGCGGGCGAACCTCGACCAGCTCTGCTTCGGCTGCGCCCCCGCCGGGGCCTACGGGGACGCAGCCGCCGCGTGCGGCGCGGTCCAGATGCTCGGCGACGTCTGGGAGTGGACGGGCTCTGACTTCACCGCCTACCCGGGCTTCGAGGCGTTCCCGTACCCGGAGTACTCCGCGGTCTTCTTCGGCGACACCTACAAGGTTTTGCGCGGAGGAGCGTGGGCCACTCGCCGCGACGTGATCCGCACCTCGTTCCGGAACTGGGACCTGCCCATCCGCCGGCAGATCTTCTCGGGCATCCGATGCGCTCGCAACGACGTATGACCAGCATCAACGCAGCCACCACCGACCGCGTCACCGTCGAGGTGAACCTGCCGCCGGGCGGACCGCTGTCCGGGATGGCCGCCGACGTGCGGGCCGGGCTGAGCCGCCCCTTCAAGGAACTGTCGCCCCGCTACTTCTACGACGAGCGCGGCTCCGAGCTCTTCGAGCGGATCACCGAGCTCGAGGAGTACTACCCGACCCGGTGCGAGCGGGAGATCCTCGAGTCGCGGGCCGGCGAGATCTGCGAGGCGGCGAACCGACCGGCCAGCCTGATCGAGCTCGGATCCGGGTCGGCGCGGAAGACGCGCGTCCTGCTCGACGCCATGCGGGACGTTGGCTGTCTCGAGAGCTACTGCCCGGTCGACATCTCAGAGGAGATCACGCAGGACACCGCCGAGCGGATCGCCGCGGAGTACGACGCGATCAGCGTTCGCGGCCTGGTCTGCGACTTCGAGTTCGACCTCGAGAGGGTCCCCGTCGGCGGCCCGCGGGTGATCGCTCTGCTCGGCGGGACGATCGGCAACTTTTCGCCTCACCAGCGCGCCGGGTTCCTGCGCCGGATCTCCAACCTGCTCGGGCCGGACGACCGCTTCCTGCTCGGTACCGACCTGGTCAAGGACCCGGCGATCTTGGAGGCCGCCTACAACGACGCCGCCGGTGTCACGGCCGAGTTCAACAAGAACGTACTCGCGGTGCTCAACCGCGAGCTCGGTGCCGACTTCGACCTGAGCTGCTTCGAGCACGTGGCGCGCTGGGATCCGGAGAACCTCTGGGTGGACATCCGACTGCGCTCGCTCACCAATCAGGTGGTGAACGTCACGGCCCTCGACATGCTCGTCCCGTTCGGAGCGGGAGAAGAGATGCGGACCGAGATCTCCACCAAGTTCCTGCGCCCCGGCCTCGAGGGCATCTACGCCGAGGCGGGCCTCGAGCTCACTGACTGGTGGACGGACTCGGACGGGCTGTACGCGCTGTCTCTCGCCCGCTCGGTCGACGCCTAGGGCGCCAGCGCCTCGATCAGCTCGCCGAGCTTGTCGGGTGTGGTGATCGGAGTGATCACCGGCAGGGTGATCCCACCCTCGACGAATGCCCGGAGGCGCTCCTTCATCTGCTCGGGCTCTCCGAAGATGAACATCTCCTCGATCAGGCCCCACGGGGCGAGCTCCGCGGCCTTCTGGCGGTCCTTCGCGTTCCACGCCTCGACCATCTCGTCGATCTTCTCGCCGTAGCCGAGCCAGCGGTAGAAGGCCTCGTAGACTGGGACCGTGATGTAGGAGGAGAACATGAAGCGGGCGAGGGGCTCCACCTGCTCGCGCTCGCCGGGGATGCAGAAGAACCGGCAGAGGAGCTCGAATCCCTCGGGGGCGCCTTCGAGCTGCCCGGCGATCTTGGGCAGGCCCGCGAGCGGCAGGAAGTTGGTGAAGGCCCCGTCCCCCTTCTCGACGGCAAGCCGCAGCATCTTGCCGCGCAGCGCGGCGACGATGATCGGGACCCGCTCCGCGGGGGCGCGCTCGAGCTTGAAGCCCCCGTCAGCCCGCTCGCCGGCCAGCGCGGTGCGCAGGAAGTCGATCGTCTCGGACATCTTGCTGAGCGGCTTCTCGAACGGCATCGCGTTCCAGCCCTCGATGATCCGGTCAGAGGAGGCGCCGATGCCGAGCGCGAAGCGGCCACCCGAGGCGTCGGCGACGGCTGCGGCCTCCTGGGCGAGCAGCGCCCGGCCGCGCTGCATGACACCGACGACCCCCGTCCCCAGGCGGACCTGATCGGTCCAGGCGGAGGCCAGGGCGAGGGGGGTGAACCCGTCGGGTCCGTTGGTCTCGCCCGACCAGAGGTCGGTGTACCCGGCGGCCTCGGCGCGCCGCCAGAGCTCGGCGTTCTCCGGGAGCGCGAGCCCGGTGAGCGGAATGGTCAGTCCCCAGCGCTGCATCCGATTCGCGACCCTATGCGATGCGAGCGCCCCGACGGAGCGACCCGTCCGATGCCGGCGCAACCCGTCTGACATTGGGATAGGGTCGCCTCGATGGAGAGGGTGTCGGCGGCACGGGCCGAACTGGATGCGTCGAAGCTCGACCGCTCGGAGATCATCGGAATGGTCGCCGCGGCGGTGCTGGTCTTCAGCCTCTTTCTCGAATGGTTCTCGCTCTCGACCGACCCGAGCGTCGTCCAGCGCGGCGGCGATACGAGCGCCTGGGCCTGCGGCGTCGGGGACTCGAGCTGCAACGCCTGGCAGACGTTTCCGATCCTGCGGTGGCTGCTGCTGGCGGCGGCGGCCGCGCCCTTCATCCTGGCCTGGATCGTGATCCGCGGGCACGCGCTGTCCTGGCCGCGGGGCGAGCTCACGGCCATCGTCGGCCTCGCCGCCTTCGTGCTGATCGCCTACAACGGGATCATCGACAAGCCCCAAGACGGGCTCGAGATCAGCCTCTCGATCGGCTACTGGCTCGCGCTGCTCGCCTCGATCGGGATCTTCGTCTCCGGCGGCTTCCGGGCCGTCGAGAGCGGCGGCGGCGGGCAGCGAAAACCGCCCGCCACCTTCTAGCCTCTTCGTCGGTGCCCGACACCGACGACCACGTCATCTCCCACGACGTCCGGGATCCCTCGCACCCGGACCGAAACCTGGCGCTTGAGCTCGTCCGGGTCACCGAAGCGGGCGCTCTCGCCGCCGGCCGCTGGGTCGGGCGCGGCGAGAAGGAGAGCGCGGACGGCGCCGCGGTCGACGCGATGCGCCTGATGCTCGACACCGTCCCGATGGACGGGATCGTCGTGATCGGGGAGGGCGAGAAGGATGAGGCGCCGATGCTCTACAACGGCGAGGAGATCGGCGATGGCAGCCCACCGGTCGTCGACATCGCCGTCGACCCGCTCGAGGGGACGACGCTGACCGCGCGCGGCATGCCCTCGGCGCTCTCGGTGATTGCCCTCTCTGACCGCGGCACGATGTTCGACCCCGGCCCCTGCGTCTACATGGAGAAGATCGCGACGGGCCCGCGCGCGGCCGACCTGATCAGCCTGGAGGAGCCCCTCGAGGACGTCGTCCGCAAGGTCGCCGAGCGCAAGGGCGGCGAGCCGGGCGACGTCACGGTGATCATGCTCGACCGACCGCGCCACGAGGAAGCGGTGAAGGCGCTCCGGGACGTCGGCGCGAGCATCCGCTTCATCTCCGACGGCGACGTCGCCGCCTCGCTGTTCGCGGTCATGCCGAACACGGGGATCGACCTGCTCTGGGGCGTCGGGGGCACGCCGGAGGGAGTGCTCTCCGCGGCGGCGATCAAGTGCATGGGCGGCCGGATTCTCGGCCGCCTGTGGCCGAGGGACGACGACGAGCGCAAGGCCGCGGAGGATGCCGGCTACGACCTCTCCCGCGTCCTTGACACCGACGACCTGGTGGGGGGAAACGACGTGTTCTTCGCCGCCACCGGCGTCACCGATGGCGACCTGCTCGATGGCGTGCGCTACCTCGACGACGGCCACGCCACCACCGAGTCGCTCGTCATGCGCTCGCGGTCCGGCACGGTGCGCCGCGTCCAGGCGACCCACAACCGCCCGAAGCTCCGGGAGGTAGTGGGCGCCAGGTACGGGTAGCGCAGTTACCCGCCTGTCTGTCCGGCCGCGGTGTCTGTGGCGGCCGTTGATGGGGGCTGATCAGCCCTCGAGGGGCAGCGCGCCCGTGTCGTCGTGCTCATGGCGGAGCGAGTTGATCACCGCTCCGGCGAGCAGGACGAGGCTGATCGCGTAGAACCAGACCAGCGCCACGAGGATGAAGCCGATCGTCCCGCCGATGCGATGCAGGTCGGAGACGTTGTTGAGGTAGAGGGGGAAGATGTAGTTGCCACCGGCGGTGATCACGGCGAAGAAGAGGGCGCCGGGCCACACGGATCCCCACGGCATGTGGCCCTTCGGCACGGCCCAGTAGATCGCTGCGACGATCAGGAAGGTCAGGAGGAGGCCGCCGACGACCACGATCGCCGTGCGAATCGCCCCGAACTCGTCCAGTCCGAAGGGGAGATCTTCCGCCTTCGAGAGCACGGCGCTCTCCACCGTCGGGACCGTGACGCTGGCGAGCAGCAGCAGCATCAGGCCGAA
>DATFPJ010000126.1:0-13694 GCA_035264865.1 Solirubrobacterales bacterium | reverse complement strand
GTCGTGCTCAGCGGGTTGGTCGTCGTATACGAGCCGAAGTAGTCGGTGAGCGCCCCACTGCGCGACCAGTCGGTCGACGCCCCACCGAGGTAGCTGGTCCACGCACTCGTCACATCGCTGCCGAGCTTGACCGTGAACGGGTTGGACGTTCGCGCCCAGTGGTAGGGATTTCCGGTCGAGGAATTGGTCCAGGGCGTGGCCGCGGCGGACGAAGTGAGCATCAGCAGCCCCGCGGTCCCCAAAGCCACGGTCAGCAGGCAACGACGGACGATCATGCGAGTCTCTCCCTGGTCGAATAGGTGGCGGAGCGGTTCGAGATTTGCTTCGCCGAGGCGCAAGTCTAGCCCGACCAGCAGGATGCGAATCCGTATTTATCCGCCGATCAGCAGGCTGGCGAATCCGTATTTATCCGCCGAGTCCGGGGAGGCCGCCGCCCAGGCCGCCGGTGATGCCGCCCATCCGGCTGGCGGCCAGCTCCTGGGCGGAGCGGAGCGCCTCGTTGACCGCGGCGCTCACCATGTCCTGAAGCAGCTCGGGGTCCTCCGGGTCGATCGCCTCCGGCGAGATCGTGATCTCGCGCAGCTGCAGGTCGCCGGTCATCGTCACCTTGACCATGCCACCGCCGGCGCTCGCCTCGACGGTCTCGTCCTTGAGCTGCTCCTGGGCCTTCGCCATCTCGGCCTGCATCTGCTGGGCCTGCTTGAGGAGCTGGTTGAGGTTCGGTCCCTGGGGCATCAGCCCGCCTCGCTTTCCCGCGCGTCGTCGGGGACGACCTCGCTGGCGTCGAAGTTGTCCTTGATCATCTCGATCAGATCCTCCTCGTCCATCGCGGTTGAGGGCTCGGGCCCGGCCGCGGGGACATCGTCGTCGATCAGCTCGTAGGCGGGGCGCAGGCGCTGGCCGACGATCACGGTGATCGCCTCGGTCATCCGGTCGAGGTTCGCGGACGACTCGGCCTTCTTCTTGTTGAACTTGGCGGAGCCGGGGAAGCCGACCAGAAGCATCGATCGCTCCTCGTCGATCCCAAGCGGTCTCGCCTCGTCGAAGAGCGTGGAGAGCATCGCGGAGCCGGACTCGCGCAGGTGATCCACGACGGCGGGCCAGAGCTCGACCACGCGCTCGATCTCGATCGTCGCGGTGGCGGTCGCGGCGGTCGCCTCGGGATCCTCAGCCGCCTTCTCCTCGGGCGGCGCGGTCGGGGGCGCGTCCTCAGCGGGCACGGCCGGCGCTGGAGACGCTCCTTGGGTTCCGACCGCAGATGAGCCGGCCATCGGACTGCTGGAGCCTGCCGAGGCCGCCCCGCCGTCCGCACCGCCGGCCACGCGGGACTCCAGGGACTCGATGCGGCGCAGCAGGGCTTCTCGCGACGAGTCGAGCGATGGCGAAGCAACTTTGAGAAGCGCGACCTCCAGCGTGAGGCGCGGGTCGTCGCCTTCGCGCATCCCCGCGACGGCCGCGCTGAGGGCGTCGATCGCTCCGACCAGCTTGGCGTCCTCGATCGTTCCGGCCTGCTCTGCAAGCCGGTCTGGTTGCGCGACTGTGACGGTGAAGGATTCCGGCACTTCGCCCGTCGCGCGGGCGACCAGGAGCTGGCGCAGGTGCGCGATCAGGTCGCGGGCGAATTGGCCCGGGTCGCGGCCCGAGCGGGCCAGTCGCTCGACCGCCTGCAGCGCGCCGCGGGCGTCACCAGCAGCGAGGGCGTCGGTGGTGTCGAAGAGCAGGTCCGCGTCGGCCGCGCCGAGCACCTCGACTACCTCGTCGGTCGTCACGGAGTCGCCTCCGAACGCGACCAGCTGGTCGAGCGTCCCGAGCGCGTCGCGGAAGCTGCCGGTCGCCGAGCGTGAGATCAGCGCGACCGCGCCCTCCTCGATCTCGATTGACTCGGCGGCGGCGACCCGCCGGACGACCTCCGCGATCTGCTCGATCGAGGGTCGCTGGAAGTCGAAGCGCTGGCAACGATCGATGATCGTCGCCATCACCTTCTGCGGCTCGGTCGTGGCGAGGACGAAGACGGTGTTCGGCGGGGGCTCCTCGAGCGTCTTGAGGAAGGCGTTCCAGGCCTCCTTGGTGAGCATGTGGGCCTCATCGAGGATGTAGACCTTCCAGCGCCCGGCTGCCGGGGCGAAGCCGACGCGCTCGCGGAGCTCGCGGATGTCGTCCACCGAACGGTTCGAGGCGGCGTCCATCTCGATCACGTCCAACGAGGTCCCCGCCGCGATCGTCCGGCAGGGCTCGCACTCGCCGCAAGGCGTCAGAGTCGGGCCGTGGATGCAGTTCAGCGAGCGGGCGAGGATCTTCGCCATCGACGTCTTCCCCGTCCCCCGCGAGCCGACGAACAGGTAGGCGTGATGGACGCGTCCCTTCTCGACGGCGTTGGAGAGGGTCCTGACGATGTGCTCCTGCCCCACCACCTCGCCGAAGCTCTGCGGTCGGTGGCGGCGGTAGAGAGAGGCGGATTCGGCCACGAATCGAGTCTATCCGCCGCCCTGCGCGGGACCCCGGGCGTCGCTCTCGACTCCCGGAAACTCCGGGTTAGGCTCCCTTCTATGGCCTACGACGAGGCATTCGCCGACCGCGTCCGAGACCTGCTCACCGCTCGCTCGGATGTGAGCGAACGCAAGATGTTCGGCGGAATCGCATTCATGGTCGGTGGCAACATGGCCTGCGGCGTCCTCGGCGAGGACCTGATCGTCCGGCTCGGTGACGAGGAGGGCGAGAAGGCGGTGGCGGAGGACGGCGTCCGCCCCTTCGACTTCACGGGCAGGCCCATGAAGGGAATCGTCTACGTCTCGCCGGAGCGGACCGAGTCGGACGAGGGCCTGACGGAGTGGGTGGAGACGGGCGCCGACTACGCGGCGTCGCTGCCGCCGAAGTGACGCCCTAGACGCACTTGATCCGCAGGTCCTTCGCGACGGCCTTGGGGACCTTCGCGTAGAGCTCGGAGCAGGTGAAGCTGCTCCCGGCGGTGATCGCGCGCCACCGCCCGTTCGTCTTCTTCGCGATCGTGACCCCGTCGCTCGCGAGCTGATCGCACTGAGAGGCGCCCCGCCTCCACCTGACCGATCCCCACTTCGGCTTCCTGGTCACAGTCGAGACGCGGACCCGCGCGCAGATCACGGGTAGGTGCACGACGGAGGCAATCTGGGCCTTCTCCTTGGGGGTCGGCTTGCGGTCCGCGCTGGCGACTCCCGCGAGCAGAAGCGAGAGGACCAGGGCAACCATGACGAGGGGCGTGCGAAGCATCCAGGCCAAGGTAGAGCAGCGCGGCCCGGTGAAAGAGATGGACCGTGCACCCGTTCTCGAGACGAGCTCCCGGGCGTGACCTCTGCGTTTGGCTCGGGCCAGGCTTGCCTGCATCACATGCCGGCTACCGCTTAAGGCTGCTTCCTTCCGGACCTGACCTGGTTCGCGGGCCCACACTGCGCAGGACCTGGCCGTCAACGCCGCCCGCGGCGGCCCGGCCCCGAGGGCCAGCCCCTCGTTCGGGGATTCAGCCCCGCTAGAGCGGATTGCGGGTGACAGGGCACCGCTACCTCCCCGCCTAGCACGGTCCGTGGCTGAGCTTAGCGGCTGGGGACCGGCTCGCCAGTCGCCGCCACCTGCTCGATCAGCTCGGCGGCTCGCTCGTTGCCGGGGTTCGCCTGCAGGCGCTGGGACACGGCAGCGAGTCGGCCATCCAGGTCGCGATCCCCGAGCAGCCGGTCGATCGCCGTCGGCAGATCGCCATCGCCCAACGAGTAGGTCGGCAGCCGGATCCCGAAGCCGGTCTCATCGATGCGCTGGGCATTGTCGTGCTGGTCCCAGAAGATCGGCAGCAGGACCATCGGCTTGCCGAAGTGCAGCGACTCCGTGGTCGTGTTGTTCCCGCCATGCGTGATCACGAGATCCACCTGCGGCAGCACCGAGACCTGCGGCAGGAACTCCTCCCCCACCATGTTGTCGGCCAGCTCGTACTCGGCGTGCTGCGGGCCCTTCGAGACCACATAGGCATGAGGCGTGTCGGCCAGCGCCTCGACGAGGCTCTTCATCAGCGGCACGTCGGCCGAGCCGAGCGAGCCCAGGCTGAGGTAGATCAGCGCGCCGTCGCGCTCGGTCAGCTCCTCAGGCGGCTTCCAGGCGGCGTCGGTGGTCCGGACGCTCGACTCGAGGTTGTGCCAGGTCTCCGCGAGAGGCTGCGAACGTGCGTAGTCGACCTCGCGGGGATAGATGTAGAGGTTGAGCCAGGGAGAGACGTGAATCATCTCTCCGTCCGGCAGCGGCGGCGCCTCCCGCTCGACGCAGAACTCGCTGAACTCCGCCTGCATCTCCCCGATCGCGCGCCGGTACTCCTCGCGGTACGCGTCCCACTCGGAGCGGTCATCGATCCGAAGCCCGCCGTAGGGCGGCGGCAGCTCGGGATCCTTGAGCTCGAGTGGGTTGCAGGAGACGATCCGGACCCAGGGACGCCCGCTCGCCGGGATGGCGGGGAAGGCGCAGACGTTGTCCTCGACGATCGTGTCGGGGCGAAGCTCCTCGAAGATCTCGGCGAGGCGCGCGTCGACGTAGCGGGCCCCGTCCAGCAGCGCCTGCCAGGTCGGGGCGATGAACTCGCCGAGCTGGTCGAAGGTGGACTTGCGGAAGACGGGCGCGGTCTCGCGAATGAAGTCCTTCCAGAACTGGCCCGGTTCCTCGGGGACCTCGGGCGGCGGCGCCAGCCGCATCAACCGCTCCTCGAACCCCTTCTCCTCGAGCGTGCCGGCGAATGACTCCTCGACCACGAACACGACCCGGTGGCCCCGCTTCCGCAGCACCTCGCCGATCCCCACACAGTTGTTGGTGGGACCGAACGCACCCTCCGGGAAGAAGACGACGGTCTTGCCCTCGGCCATCTGAGCGGCGACTCTATTCGGCGCTCGGTCGATTTGAACGCTGCGGGTTCGTCGTTAGGGTGAAGCGGCGAACGGCGTCGCCCCAGAGAAGGAGCTGAGATGAAGTACGCACTGACGATCTACAACGACGAGAGCCAGAGGACCAGCGTCTCGGACGAGGAGATGCAGGCGATCTCCCAGGCCTATGGCGTCCTGACCCAGGAGATGGAGCAGACGGGCGTCCTCGTCGCGGGCGAGGGCCTCTATCCGACGCAGACCGCCACCACCGTGAGGGTGCGGGGCGGCGAGAAGAACGTGACCGACGGTCCCTTCGCCGAGACCAAGGAGCAGCTCGGCGGCTTCTACGTGCTCGACGTCAAGGATCTCGACGAGGCAATCGAGTGGGCGTCGAAGATCCCCGGCGCGCAGAGCGGTTCGGTCGAGATCCGGCCGGTGATGGTCTTCGACGAGGCCGGCAACATCGTCGAGGAAGCGACGGCGTAGCTGGAGGCTCACGCCGAGCTGGTCGATCGCCTGTTCCGGCACGAGTCGGGACGGGCCATCGCCTCGCTGATCCGGGTCCTTGGCGACTTCGACCTCGCCGAGGACGCCGTCCAGGAGGCGTTCATCGTGGCCATGCGGGTCTGGCCGGAGCGCGGCATCCCCGATAACCCGGGGGCCTGGATCACGACCACTGCGAGGAACAAGGCGATCGACCGGCTCAGGCGTGAGCGCCGCGGCACCGAGAAGCTGGAGCAGCTCCAGTCGCTCGAGCCCCCGCCGAAGGAAGACGACGATGTGGACGAGGAGCCCTCGGTGATCCCGGACGACCGGCTGCGGCTGATCTTCACCTGCTGCCATCCGGCGCTCGCGCCGGAGGCTCGCGTGGCACTGACGCTGCGCACCCTCGGCGGGCTCTCCACGCCCGAGATCGCGCGGGCTTTCCTGGTCTCGGAGCCTGCGATGGCCCAGCGACTGGTGCGCGCCAAGCGCAAGATCAAGGCCGCGAAGATCCCGTACGCGGTCCCGGCCGACCACGACCTGCCCGACCGCCTGGGCTCGGTCCTCGCGTCCCTGTATCTGATCTTCAACGAGGGCTACGCCGCGACCTCCGACGAGGCGCTCGTGCGCCAGGAGCTGACGGGCGAGGCGATCCGCCTGGCCGGCACGCTGGCGAAGCTGATGCCCGATGAGCCCGAGGTGATCGGACTGCTGGCGCTGATGCTGCTCCAGGATTCCCGACGCAAGGCGCGGACCGGCGGTGGTGGAGAACTCGTGCTGCTCGAGGACCAGGACCGATCGCTCTGGGACCGGCGCGAGATCGAGACCGGTCTCGGGCTGCTCGAGCGGGCGCAGCGCCTCGGCGCCCTCGGTCCGTACTCGCTACAGGCGGCGATCGCGGCCGAGCACGCGAAGGCGGCGTCCCCCGAGCAGACCGACTGGCCGCGGATCGCCTCGCTCTACGGCCTGCTGGCGCGGCTGCAGCCCTCGCCCGTCGTGGAGCTCAACCGTGCGGTCGCGGTGGCGATGGCCGAGGGCCCTCAGGCCGGTCTCGAGCTGCTCGATCGCGAAGAGCTCGCCGTGCAGCTCACGGGCTACCACCTCTACTGGTCCGCCCGCGCGGACCTCCTGCGGCAGCTGGAGCGCCGCGACGAGGCCCTCGATGCCTACCGCCGGGCGCTCGAGCTCGCGACCAACCCGGTCGAGCGACGCTTTCTGGAGGAGCGGCGGACGACCCTAGGGAGCTAGGCGCTCGATCCGCCAGCCCGCCCCCGCGCGCACGTACAGGAAGCGATCGTGCATGCGGCTCTCGCGTCCCTGCCAGAACTCGATCTCGGCGGGCTGGACCAGGTAGCCACCCCAGTGCTCCGGGCGCACCGGATCCGCTTCCCCCAGCTCTCGGGCGAGCTCCTCGTAGCGGCGGTCCAGCTCGTCGCGCTCCACCGGGCGGCTCTGCGGCGAGATGGCGGCCGCGATCCGGCTGTCGCGCGGGCGGCTCGCGAAATAGGCGTCCGAGTCCTCGTCCGAGAGGCGCTCCACCGCACCCCGGATCCTGACCTGGCGGTCGAGCTCGCGCCAGTAGACGACCAGGGCGGCACGCGGGTTCGCGGCCAGCTCCGCGCCCTTGGCGCTCTCGTAGTTGGTGAAGAAGCGGAAGCCGTCCGGTCCGAACCCTTTGAGCAGCACCATCCGGGCGTCCGGCGCGCCGTCCGCGTCCACCGTGGCCAGGGTCATTGCCTCCGCAAGAGGCACCTCTTGCTGGGCCAGCTCGAACCACTCGCGGAACTGCTCGATCGGATCCGCCGCGATCCGGTCGCGGTCGAGAGGCGGCATCCCCTTCCTCGGGGCGCTCGCCGGGCTCACAGCTGCATCGAGTCCTTGCGCGGAGGGCGCCGCCGCGGTGGGTCGGCCGAGGCCGTCGCGGTCGCGACCGCCGGCTCGCGCGGCCCCTCGATGTCGATGTGCGGGACGACCCCCTTGGCCCATTGCGGGATCCACCAGGTGCCCCGTTTCCCCACCAGGACCAGCAGCGCCGGCGCGAACATCAGCACGGTGAGTCCCGCGAGGGCCACGCCGACCGAGAGGCCGACACCGAACTGCTTCACCGTCGGGTCGCCGTTGAGGATGAAACTGGCGAAGACCGAGATCATGATCAGCGCCGCTGCGCTGATCACGCGGGCGCCGCCTGCCAGGCCGACGGCGATCGCCCTGCGGTGGTCCCGCGGGTACTTCGCCCGGGCGTGCTCGATCTGGCTCATCAGGAACACCTGGTAGTCCATCGAGAGCCCGAAGAGCACCGCGAACATGATCAGCGGCACATAGCTCGCGATCGGGTCGCCGCTGCTCGTGGTGTCGATGCCGACCAGGCCGAGCCCCCAGCCCCACTGGAAGCAGGCGGTCACCACTCCGAAGGCGGCGCAGACCGAGAACACGTTGGCGAAGGCGGCCTGAGCCGGAATCGCGACAGAGCGGAAGGCCATCAGCAGCACGGCGAAGCCGAGGGCGATCACCGTGAAGATCACCAAGCCGAGCTTCGACGAGATCCCCGCCGCCAGATCGACGTAGGACGCGGTCGACCCCCCGACGTGCACCTCCAGGCCGGTGCCCTGCGTCGATTGAGGGATCACGTAATCCCGGATCGTCGTGACCAGGTCCGCCGTCTTCTCGTCGGCCGGGTCCGTCTTGGAGACCACATTGAAGATCGCGGCTTGGCCCGATTTGTTGATGTCGGGCGGCGAGACGACCTGGACCCCGATCGTCCCCCCGAGAGCGTTCTGGAGGTTGACCAGTCGCGGATCCGTGCCGCGCTTGTCTCCCCCCGCGGCGGTCAGGTCGTCGGTGAGCGTCGCCTTGAGCTTCTCCGCCTGCTGCTGCTGGGTCTTCGCCTGGTCCTGCAGCGCCTCGAGCTGGACCTGCTGGGTCTGCAGCTGGGCGGCCGTCACCTGGGCGTCCGCGGCCTCCAAGGTGAGCTGGTTCTTCTGCTGGACCAGGCCGACCGCCTCCTGCGCCGTGCCGGCGGCCGAGGATGCCAGGGCGAATGCCTCGCCCCCGGCCTTTGATGCCCGCGCCCGCAGATCGACGAGCTCGCCCTTCAGCTCGTTTCCCTCGGCCCTCACCTCCTTGAGCTCCTGGTTCACCTCCTTGAGCTCCTGGACGAGCTGGCGGCTCGGGTTCTGTCTTAGCTCTGCGACGATCTCCTTGGCCTGCGCCGAAAGCGCCGCCGCGTCGGCTGCCAGCTGCCTCCCCCGGTCGGTCAGGGCCTGGGCCTCGGCGATCAGCTTGCTCTGCTTCTTCAGCTTCTTGGCGCTCTTCTTGAGGGCCGTCTTCTGGCCCTTCAGGCCCTCGCCCTGGTTCTGCAGCGACGCCTTCTCGGCTTCGAGACGCCCCTGCTCAGCCTCGAGATCGCCCGCCTGAGCCTGGAGACTTGCCGCCTGAGCCTGGCCGGTCGCCTGCTCCGACTCGAGCTGGGTCTGCAGATCCTGTGCTCTCGCGTACTGCTTCTTGTAGGTGCTGCTCGGCTTCGCGGGGGTCGGGAGCTTCACGGCGACCAGCAGCGGCGAGGTGTACCCCGGCCCGAAGCCGCTCGCCAGGTAGTCGTAGGACTGGCGCTCGGTCGTGTCCTTGGGGGTCGCACCGATGTCCTCCTGGCCCAGGTTCAGCGAGAAGAACGGGATCAGCAGGATCCCCAGGATCAGAATCGTGATCCCGACCGCCGTCCAGGGGTGTGTCGTGACCCAGCGTCCCCACGCGCCCCAGAAGCCCTTGTCCGCCGGCTTCTTCTTCGGCCGCAGGAAACCGGGCACCCTGACCGAGTCGATGTGGCGGCCAACGGCCGAGAGGACCGCCGGCAATAGCGTCACCGCCGCCAGCACCGCCGTGATGACCGCGAGGGCCGAGGCGTAGCCGAGCGAGGTCACCAGCGGGATGCCCGCCACCAGGAGGGATACCAGTGCGATCACCACCGTCCCGCCGGCGAACACGATGGCCGTCCCGGAGGTGGACACGGCCGTGGCGATCGCTTCGTCGGTCTCCTTGCCCTCCTCCCTCTCCGCTCGGTAGCGGCTCACCAGGAACAGCGCGTAGTCGATTCCCACCCCCAGCCCGATCATCGTCCCGAGCGTCGGCGCAACCGTCGGCACCGTCGTCACGTGCCCGAGCAGCCCGATCATCGACAGTCCGACCACCAGCCCGATCACCGCGGAGATGATCGGCATCCCCATTGCGACCAGCGTCCCGAACGTGAACGCGAGGATGACCATCGCCGCGCTCAGGCCGACAACCTCGCTGCTCTCCGTCTTGGGCTCGGAGAGCTCGGAGCCGATCTGGCCGCTGGCCGCGACCTTCATGCCCACCTTGCGCGCCGGCTCGGCGGCATCGAGGTAGGACTGGGCCAGGTCCTCGGTGATGTCCGAGTTCGGGACCTTGAGCAGGA
This sequence comes from Solirubrobacterales bacterium, assembly GCA_035264865.1. GTDB lineage: Bacteria > Actinomycetota > Thermoleophilia > Solirubrobacterales > 70-9 > DASUPK01. The sequence continues at coordinate 3,914 of DATFPJ010000126.1, read as the reverse complement.
CAGCGATGAAGGCGGTCTTCTTGTTCTTGCTGATCTGCGCCTGCCCCTGCTGGCTGAAGGGAGAGGTGGCGCTGTAGAAGTGCGGCAGCGCCTTCAGGTTCTTGTAGGACTGCTCGATCGCCCGCTTGTTGGTCTCGTCGGTGACCTTCCCCGTCGTCGCCCGGAAGACGATCGGGTTCTTGCCGTTCTGCTGAGGCGGGAACTGGTCCTCGAGCAGGTCGGTCGCCTCCTGGCTGTCGGTGCCCGGGAGGTTGAGGTTGTTGCTGGTGTTGGACCCGGCGGCGTGGTAGAGCCCGACGAAGATCGCGACCGCGACGATCCAGAGCAGGATGAACACCCACTTCTGATGGGCAGCGGTCAGGCCGAGCCGATGCAGACGCCGAGGCAAGCCCCCGGACCGTAATCAGTCGTCCGGCGCCTGACCAGGGTGTTTCCCCGCAGGCTTGCCCAGGCACTCGTATCATCGGCTGGCCCGGGCGCGTAGCTCAGCGGGAGAGCGCTCCCCTCACACGGGAGAGGCCGTTGGTTCGATCCCAACCGCGCCCATCGCGGGCTGCTCGCTGAGCGCCGCCGGTGGACGAAGGGCCGGCGCTTGGGCCGGCCCTCCTGTCCCCGAATTTGACTCTGACTGACTAGGGCGTGGGCGCGCTGTGCTGCGCCTTGGCCTTCTGGGAAACGCACTTCCCGAACGCGTTCTTCTTGTTCTTGTTCGTGCCGTAGAACTCGGTGAAGGAGTCTCCACCGTGGTTCGCCGCGAAGCTCGCGTCGCCCCGCTCCGCGCGGCACTGCTGAGCCGCGTTCAGCACGTCGTCTTCATGCTCGTCCACCGCCTCACGCGCCTTGGTGCTGACGCACTTGCCGTACGAGTTGCGGTCGTTGTCGTTCGTCCCGTAGAACTGGTCGAAAGTCAGGCCGCCATGCGTCGACGCGAAGCTCGCATCAGCCTGCTCCGCCTTGCACTGCTGGGCGGCGTTGTTGACGACGTTGTGGGCCGCCTTGCCGTGCTGACGCTGGCAATTTCGCATCGCATGCTGGTACTTCGGGGCATTGTCGCCGTAGAGTGCCTTGAAGTTCTTGACGCCCATGGCGTGGAGCTCGCTGGTGCACTCATGCGCGGCCACCCAGTTCGGGTTCGTCGCGTTGTCAGCCCCCGCCACGCTCCCGCCAATCGCCGCCACTCCAATGCAACAGAGCACGACGCTGCCGATTCTCTTCATCTCCCAAGCCCTCCTTGGTGTCTCTCGGGTCAGGCGCGTTCGCCTGTTCGTATAGGAGAGCGCTCAGGGCCCCGCCGGGGATACGCATGCGCCAAGCCCGCCAGTCTGTAACCGTGCGGGCGTCCAGATGACTGAAGACCATGAACTGGTCCAGCGGCTGCGCGAGGGCGACGAGGGCGCCTTCGCCGAGTTGATCGACACCTACGGCGCGACGATGATCCGCGTGGCGCAGATGTATGTACGGGACAGGGCGAGCGCCGAGGAGGTCGTCCAGGAGACCTGGCTCGCCGTCCTCAAGGGGATCGACCGCTTCGAGGAGCGCTCGAGCCTCAAGACCTGGCTCTTCCGGATCCTCACCAACCGCGCCAAGACCCGCGGCGAGCGCGACGGCCGGACCGTCCCGTTCTCCTCCCTCGCCGGCCCCAGCGAAGAGGCCGAGCCCGCTGTCGATCCCGACCGTTTTCTCGGCCCGGACTCGCCTCACCCCGGTGCGTGGGCCGCGCCGCCACGCGCCTGGCCCCAGGAGGAGGTGCTCGGGCGCGAGACCCTCGGCGTGATCGAGATGGCGATCGAGCAACTGCCGGAGGCGCAGCGCGAGGTGATCCGCCTCCGGGACATCGAAGGCTGGGGCCCGATGGAGGTCGCCGAGGCGCTCGAGATCACCGACGGGAACCAGCGCGTGCTGCTCCATCGCGCCCGCTCCAAGGTCCGCGCCGCCGTCGAGGCCTACCTCGACCCCGAGATCGCGAGGACCGGATGAGGCTGTTCACCCGTGAGCTGGCCTGCCAGGAGCTCGTCGAGCTCGTCACCGCCTACTTCGACGGCAGCCTGTCGCGGTCAGATCGCCGCCGCTTCCGCGCCCACATCAAAGAATGTGACCACTGCACCGCCTACCTCGAGCAGATGCGCCTGGTGATCGAGGCGACGGGGCGGCTGACCGAGGACGACCTGGAGCCGGATGCACGCGAGGACCTGCTCGCGGCCTTCCGAGGCTGGAAGGAATCCCGCTAGCCGGCCTCGCCGAGCATCCGCTCGATCAGCGCCATGTACTGGGTCAGGTGGCGGGTGCCGAGGAAGCGCTCGAACACGCGCTGCCTGGCCGCCTCGCCGATTTGCCGCGCCCTGTCCGGATCGGCGAGCAGGCCGTCGATCGCGGCGGCGGCGGCGGCGAGATCGGCGGGATCCTCGAGCAACACGCCGGAGACGCCGTCCTCGATCTGATCCTGGATCCCGCCCACCGCGCTCGCGACCATCGGCTTCGCCTTCCACATGCCCTCGGCGACGGTGAGGCCGAAGCCCTCGGCCAGGCTCTTCTGGACGACCACGTGAGAGCGACGCTGGACGGCGTTCACCATCGCCGCGTTCTCCTCCACGTCCTCCATCGGCAGCGAGACGAGATGGACACGCGCTCTCTGCTCGGGCGGCAGGCTCTCCCGGTGGGCGCGGACCTCGGACAGCACCTCGGCGCCCTCCGGATCGTCGGCGACCCCGGCGACCGAGGGCCCCGCCAGCAGCAGGTGGGCGTCCTCCGAACGCAGGTGCTCCGCGAAGCAGCGCAGCACGCCCACCGGGTCCTTGAGCCGGTCCCAGCGTGAGACCTGGGTGACCACCGGCGCATCCGGCGGGACGGGCCCGTCCTGGTCGATCTCCGCCGCGCGCGTCACCCGGGATGTGGTCCCGTCGAAGCGCTCGAACAGCGCCTCGCGGGCCGAGTTCCCCGCCTCGATTCCCGCGACGCCTAGGATCGCCCGGACCGCCTGGTCGGGCAGGTCCTGGTTCTTCGGGGAGAAGGCGTCGATCGAGGGCGGCACGATCCAGATCCGCCGCTCGTCCAGCCCGCTCCAGACGAAGCGCTCGCGGGAGAAGACGTAGGCGTCGGCCTCCACGATGTCCGGCCGCAGGAAATCCCAGGCCTCGCGCGCCAGCTCCCCCGGGCGATCGACCCCGATGTGGCAGCGCCAGATCGTGTTGAGCTCGTTCGTCTCGATGTGCGGGATCAGCCCAGCCGGCTGCGGGTCGTGGATGTACAGGATGTCGCCCGGGTCGGCGAGCTCTCGGAGCTCCTTCGCGGCCTCCACGAGCGCTGACCGGTAGAGCTCGCGTTCCTCCGGGCCGAGGGGCCCGCCATCGCCCGGCGACTCGTGCAGCCGGTTGTGGAGCCGCTTGGTGACCTTGAAGAACTCGGGGTTGCCGGAGATCGTGAGCCAGCGGACGTCGACGCCCGCGCCGCGCGCGTAGGCGAGCAGGGACTGGAGCATCTCTGCCACTCCCCCGCCGCGGGCGGTCGAGTTGATGTGCCAGATGACGCGGCCGCTGAGCAGCTCACGGGCCGTCGCGATCGCCTCATCGACGGACTCGAAGGCGTCGCCGAGCAAGGACCGGAAGCGTTCCGGCGACAGTGACGCAACCGGGACCTCCGCCAGCGCGCTCATCGGCATCCGCACGCTATCCGAGCCCGCCGCTCAAGCCCAGCGCCTCCCCTCCCGATACCTCACCCATGAGCGCCGAGATCAGGCGAGAGCGGGTGGCGCTCGAGACGGAGCGCTACACGATCACCGGAGACGTGACCCTGCCGGCCGAGGGCTTCCACCGCCGCCTCTCCGACTTGCTCAACCGAGAGGGCGTTCAGTTCATCCCGCTCGTCAACGCCACGATCACCGGCCGCAACGGCGAGACCCCGCAGGAGCGGCCCTTCAT
>DATFPJ010000125.1:0-3741 GCA_035264865.1 Solirubrobacterales bacterium | reverse complement strand
CCCTCGATCGCCGCGATCTCCTCGACCTCGGGTCGGGGCTCGAAGTGCTCCTTGGAGACCTCGGCCTCCTTGATCCGGTCGAGGCGGAAGTGCCGGACGTCCTCGCGGCGACGGTCGTACGAGGCGACGTACCAGCCCTCGGGACCGTTCGCGAGCCGGTAGGGCTCGATCTCGCGCTTGGTGAACTCGTCCTCGTTTTCCTTGTAGTAGTGGATCGCCAGCACGCGGCGGTCCTCGATCGCCTTGTTCACCTTGCGGGCGACGTCGGAGTCGTCGCCGCCGGCGGTCGCGATCTCGAGGCCCTCCTCTGAGGGATCGTGGCCGAGAGCCGCGACGATCTTCTTGCGGGCGCTCGCCAGCCCGCTCTGCGGCAGGTGGTCACCGAGCAGGTCGATGGCGGCCACCAGGGCCTTCGCCTCGAGCGGCAGCAGCCGGGCGGGACGGGCGAAGTTGTCGCCGTAGGGCTCGGCGTCGACCTCGATCTCGTCGCCCTGGAGCTCGGCGTAGAGCACGTAGGTGCCGCCGCCGAAGTTGACGACGTTGAGCAGGTCGATGTCGTCGCGGAGCTCCTCCTCGGTGACGTGCAGACGATCCCTGACGTCAGCGATCGGAAGGCGGGCCTCGCCCTTGGCCGACTCAATCAGCATCCCCGCCAGGGTGACCAGGCGGGCGAAGCGCTCGGGGCGGATCGAGGACTCCGAGCGGCCGTTCGAGCGGCTGGAGCGCGCCGGGGGCGGCACGGTTCGGGCGATCTCGGCGGGCTCGAAGTCACCGCGGTGGCGCTCGGCCAGCAGCTCGAGGCGCTCCGCGACCTCCTCGGCCAGCTCGGGCGGGTCGAGCACGGTCGCGTTCTGGCGCCAGTGCAGGACCCAGGCGACCATCTGGCGGCTGGACGCGTACTCGGTCTCGAAGATCCGGCCCTTTCCAGGGGACCCGTCGCCGCGGCCGGGATCGCGGAAGGTCCCGTAGGTGCCGAAGTCCCGCTCCACCAGCCAGGCGATCCGCTCCTTGAGGAAGATCTTGGCCGTGCCCTCGATCTCCCCGAGCTGCCACTCGGCCCGGCGGGCATAGTCGCGACGCTCGAATCCCTCCGGCGGCGCGAAGTCATGCTCCGCCTTCGAGGCGTAGGAGACCTTGCCGCGGATGCGGGAGAGGCGGAAGACGCGAACCGCGTCCCGCTCGTGGGAATGGCCGATCAAGTAGAACTGACCGCCCCGGTAGACGAGGTGGTAGGGGTCCACCTTGCGCTTCTCTTCGGAATCGCGTTCGATCGTGTAGTACGTGAACTCGATCGTCTTGCGCCGGGAGATCGCAGTCTCGATCTTGGAGAGGCGCTGTGAGACCTCGGCTCCATCGGCCTTGGCCGTCATGCGCACCTCTACAGACGAGTGCTCCGGGGCGGTCAGTGGGCTCGGTCGCCCCCACGAGACCTGCTGCAGCGCCAGCCGCAGCGGCTCCGCGTAGGCGAACTCGCCGTCTAGAAGTTGAAGGGCCGTCTGCAGGGCGGCCAGCTCGTCGTCGCCGAAGCGGATCTCCGGGAGGTAGTAGTTCTCCGGCGGCAGCGAATAGAGCTCGGACTCATAGCCCTGGAGGCTCTCGCCGGGCTTCTCGACCTGCAGGGTGATGCCGAGGCTCTCCAGCTCCGCGCGGTCCGCGTAGAAGCGGCGCGCGAAGGCGTCGTCGTTCATGTCGCTGTATCCCTCCACCTCGCGCTTGATCTCGAGCGCCGAGGTCGGCCTGCCCTGGGCCATCAGATAGGAGATCAGCGAGAGCTGGCGGATCAGCTTCTCGGTGTCCTTGGCCATCGGCGAGTCAGCATAGACCCGAGCCTCGGCCGCCCAATCCGGACCTATTACGGATCAGAAACGCATTTGCGCAATTTGCGCTGGCCTATCAGGCGGCCCGCGAGCCGAAAAAGGCCGAGCCGTCGATGCCGCGGTCGAAGCGGGACCAGCTCTCGCCGTCGGCGAGCTCCTTCTCGAGCCGGTCGAAGCTGCCGAGCTTGCCGCCGAGGTTGTCGATCGAGTGGACCAGCGTCGCCTCGCGGGTCGCCGGGACGACGGGAGAGCCGTGCTCGAGCTGGCCGTGGTGGGAGAGGATGATGTGCAGGATCGCCTGGGCGAGGTGCGGATCGAACTCCTCGATGCGCTCGATCTCGCGACGCACCTTGTAGTAGCCGCGAGGGATCTCGCCCTCGAGGCGACCCGCGTCGGTCAGCTCGATTGCGAGGGGGTCGTCGTTGTAGGCCTCGGTCTTCCCGATGTCGTGGAGCAGCGCGCCGGTGACCGCGATCTCGCGGTCGATGCCCGGGAAGAAGTTGGCGGCGGCGCTCACCGCCTGCGCGACCGACAGCGTGTGCTCGAGCAGGCCGCCGGCGTAGGCCTGGTGGTAGTGCTTGGCGGCCGGCGCCTGGCGGAAGCGCTCCCACGATTCGGTCCCCGCCCCGAAGAAGCGGTCGAGCAGCCCGCGCAGAGACTGGTTCTGGACGGTCCCGATCAGCTCCCGCAGGTCGGTCTCGAGCAGCTCGACGGACCGCGCCGGCCCCTCGGCGAGCTGCTCCGTGTCGTACTCGCCCGGGCCCGCCGGGCGCACCGCGGCGAGCTTGATCTGCTTGCCGAACTGGGGATGGACGGCGAAGCTGCCTCGGACCAGGACGATCGATCCCGGCGCGCAGCACTCGAAGCACTCGGCGACGCTCTCCCAGGCGATCGCGGGGACCGTGCCCGTCTTGTCCGCGAGGACGACCCGCAGGAAGTCCTCGCCGTTTCGCTTCTGGCGCCGCTCGCGCTCGCGCACGACGAATGCGCCCGCGACCTGGTCGCCGTCCGAGAGCTCGCGCAGCAGGACGGCGCCGGGCTCCGACTGGGCGGGCCTGCCGTTGCCGTTTTCAAAGAGTGTCTCGCCCATCCTCTTTTGAAAGTAGAGGCGGACCCGGACCGAACTCTCCGGCCGATCGGCTCGCGAGACTGCGCCGCCATGGCGGACGAACCCCGGAAGGGCGTAGAAGCCGAGCGCGAGCCCAACTTCCTGCTCGCCAAGCTCGAGCGCCGGTTCCTGCCCTGGGCCGCCGGCAAGCTCCCGCGCTGGATCCTCCCCGACGATCTGACCGCGCTGGGCGTGCTTGCGGCCTTCGGCGTCTGCGGCGCCTACCAGCTCTCCAACCACGGCCGGGGGTGGCTCTGGGCGGCGAGTGCCCTGCTCGTCGTGCAGTGGGTCGGGGACAGCCTCGACGGGACCCTCGCCCGCGTGCGGCACATCCAGCGCCCGAAGTACGGCTACTACCTCGACCACATCGTCGACGCGATCGCCACCGCGGCGATCGGGCTGGGGCTCGGTCTCTCCCCGTTCATGCTGCTCTCGATCGGCGCGCTGATCGTGGTCGGCTACCTGATCCTCTCGATCAACGTCTACCTCGAGAGCATGGCCTTCGGCCGGTTCCGACTCGGCTATGGCCTGCTCGGGCCGACCGAGATCCGCGTCGTCCTGATCCTGCTGAACGCGGCGCTGGCGCTCGACCTCGGCCTCGACTTCCGCCTGCTGGACCTCAACCTGACCGTCTTCGACGTGATCGGGCTTGGGATCCTGGCCGTGATGCTCGCGCTGCTGACCGTGAGGGTGTTCGGGAACCTGCGCGAGTTGGCGAAGGAGGAGCCATCGGCGCCAAGGTCGTAAGAGACGAGGAGCTGCGGGTCTCGACGCTCGAGCTCTTCTTCGACCTCGTCTTCGTCTTCACCATCACTC
>DATFPJ010000124.1:0-6923 GCA_035264865.1 Solirubrobacterales bacterium | reverse complement strand
GAGCTCAGGCAACGGCCCGCTCCCGCCTCGACAGCGTCTCGATCTCGACGCCGTCGATCGTCTTGCGGACGAGGCCGGCAAGGACCTTGCCCGGGCCGACGTCGAGAAAGCGCGTCACGCCCAGGTCGCGGAGCTTGCGGCTGAGCGCGGTCCACCGGATCGGGCTGGTCAGCGAGGCCGCGAGCGCCTCCCGTGGGTCCTCGCTGAAGAACTCCGCCGTCGTCGAGGAGAGGACCGGGGCGTCGGGATCGCGGAACTCGACCTCGTCGAGGGCGGCGCGGAACGGACCGACGCCGGACTCCATCGCCGGGGTGTGGAAAGCGCCCGCGACAGCCAGCCGCTTTGCGCGGATCCCATTCGACTTGGCGGCCGAGAGCGCCTCCTCGATCCCCGAGAGCGGTCCGGAGAGGACGAATTGCTCCGGTGAGTTCTCGTTTGCGAGGGTCAGGCCGTGCTCGTCCGCAAGCCCCTCGGCCCCATCGTGATCGCAGCCGACCGCGAGCATCGCGCCCGGCTCGCCGTGCCGGGCCGCGTCCTCCATCGCCCGGCCGCGTGCGACCACGATCCGCAGGCCGTCGCGGTCGTCGACCGCACCCGCCGCGGCGAGCGCGCTGATCTCACCGAGGGAGTGACCGGCGAAGTAATCGGCCCGCGGGCGGCCCAGCCGCTCGTAGCCCGCCAGGGATGCGCAGTAGACGACCGGCTGGGCGTATGCGGTGCCCTCCGCGATCCGTTCGAAGGGATCCTCGCCGACCAGCTCGGTGGCGAGCTCGAGCAGATCCGGCCGAGCGTCCGCAACGAGATCTCGGCTCGAAGCGTCGCCGACCCCCTGTCCGGGGAACAGGATCGCTGAAGTGGCGTTGGCGTCCATGCATAAGAGGACTAACCGCGGCGACGCTTCGGGTGAACACCGATCGCAGTTCTCTCCCCCGATCGGGGGGGTTTCGGGGGAACGGCGGGGGGTGGGCGGCGTGCCGGCCGCCGATGGCTACCGGGGGCCCGCGAGCCCCAACTGCTCGGCGCGCTTTGCCGCCTCGGCCCTGTTGCGGACACCGAGCTTGCGGTAGAGCGCCGTGGTGTGGTCCTTGACGGTGTGCGGGGAGAGGAAGAGCCGCTCGGCGATCTCGCGGTTGGTCGCCCCCTCGCCGATCAGCTCGAGGACCTCGCGCTCGCGGGAGGAGAGCGGCATCGCCGGCCCCTCGGCCTGGCGCGCGAAGACGGTCATCCCGCGGCCGACCATGCGGACCGCGTTGGCCACCTCCTCGGCGCTCCAGTCCTTGGAGATGAAGCCGGCCGCGCCGGCGGCCTTCGCCGTCTCCGGCGAGATCCAGCCGGCGCCGGAGATCAGCAGAACGCGGGTCTTCGGCGAGGCGTCACGGAGCGCCTCGCAGAGATCCGCACCGGAGCGCTCCCCGAGGAAGAGATCCACGAGCGCGACGTCGGGCTTCAGGCGACGCGCGAGCTCGATGGCCTCGTCGGGAGTGCTGGCGGCCTCGCAGCGCCCGATCCATGGCTGCCGGCCGAGCAGCAGGCGGAAACCCCACTGCACGACGCCGTGGTCGTCGACGACGAGCACCTTGAGCCGGCCCGCGCCGTTCAGCCGCTCGGCAGCACCAGGCGAATCCGCCATTGGTCCTCCTCTCGGCCGTACTCGAGCATCCCGCCCCGCTGGAGCGCCTCATACGACGCGAGCCGCAGGCCCATCCGCGAGCCCCGCACCTCCGCATCCGCGGCCGGCGGCAGCCCGTCGTTTCGCACCTCGAGGGCGAACACGCCGTCCGGCGCCGCGATCGACACCTTCACCTCGCTCGGGTCGGCGTGCTTCTCCGCATTGCGAAGGGCCTCGTTCAGGACCGACACGGCCAGAGGCTCGAGCCGTTCCGGGACCTCGGCCCCCTCGGCCCACTCGACCTGGAGCGGCAGGTTCTTGTACTGGCGGTCGAGGCGCTCCAGCTCCGCCCGCAGGCTCCCCTCCTCGATCTCGAAGACCGAGCCACCGGGCGATCCGATCAGGGCCTCGCGCAGGTCGCCGAGCGCGGCCTCGATCTCGGCCGCGGCCCTGCGCCGGTCGTCGTCGGCGAGCGGGACGTCCGAGCCGAGCGCGAGTGAGATCCCGAACAGCCGCTGGGTGACGCGCTCATGGACCTCGCGGGCGAGGTCGATCCGCTCGGAGAGCCGCCGGCTGCGTTCGAGCTGCCGCGTCACCTCTCGGACGTGGCTGGCCAGCGCCGCCGTCCGCCCGAGGGCGAGCATCGTCGAGCGCTCCGCCTCGGTGAGATCGAAGGGCTCGCCGTCGCGGTCGGCGAAGATCACTCCGAGCCAGCGACCGGCTGCCGCGACCGGCGTACAGGTCAGCTTGGTCACGCCGGGCAGGTTCCGATAGCGGGCCGGCACATCTCGGTCCAGATCGGTGGTCTCAACCACCCGATCCTCGGAGAGGGCCCGCTGCGCGATCGGCGTCTCCTCGAGCGTGCCGTAGCCGTGGACGATGAACTCGCGGTCCACGCCGTGGCTGCCGGCGGGCAGGACGAGCCTGCGCTCCGCGTCGTAGAGGAAGAGCACCGACCGCTCCATCGAGGTCTGCCGGCAGACCGCCTCGCAGATCCGGTCGTAGAAGTCGTCGAGCTCGCGTTCCTCGTCGAGCTCGAAGAGCAGCCGGACGACGCCGTCCAGGGCGTCCGCGCTGAGTGATTCCTCGGTTTTCGCCACCTCCCTGGCCTAGCCCCAGACGGCTGGCCGAGTTACGGCCAGGTGCCGAGAGTCCCCCGTTCGGGGGGTCAGGCGCAGGTCGGGCTCTCCGAGGGCGCCAGGTCGCGGACGCCCTCCGGCGTGACCCGGTAGCCGATCGGCTCGGCGAGCGCCGGGACGTCGATCGCCTCGCCGTCCACGGTCATCTCAACCGAGCCGTTCCCGAGGTTGAGCGCGAACTCGCGAGCTGAGAACGGCCCGCGCACCTCGTTCGCGCTGAGGGTCTCTCCCGCGACCAGCTGCCGGTCTCGCTCATCCACCAGGCAGACCCAGACGAGGTCGGTGGCGCGCAGCTCCAGCGAGACCTCTTCCGACGTCGTGGTCGTCGAGGTGGTGGTGGTCGCTTCCGTGCTTGGGCCGGTCCTGCCCGCCTCCGAGCGCTGCTTCTTGCCACCCGTCTTCCCGCCGTTGTCGGAGCCGCCGAGAGAGACCGCGATCACCAAGCCGAGGGCGACGAGGGCGACCGCGCCGGCGATCAGCAGGGCCGGAGGCCTGACCGAGCGGGGACGGCTGATCGAGCCGGGGTGGATCACGCTGCTCGGGATCCGCTCCGCGCGTCCGGCCTCCTCGACGCTGCGCTTGTATCGCTCGACCAGCTCGTCGCCGTCGAGGTCGAGGAAGCTCGCGTACGTCGCCAGGAAGCCGCGGGCGTAGGCGGGGCCGGGCAACGCGTCCCAGTCGTCCTCCTCCATGGCGCGCAGGAACTTGACGCGGATCTTGGTGACCCGCTCGACGTCGCTCAGCTCGATGCCGCGGCTCGAGCGAGCCTCGCGCAGAACCTGGCCGACGGACTCCGCCATCTCGTTACGAATGGTCGCGGTTTCCGCCGTGTCCGGCGGGTCGGCGCTACCGCGCGCTCACGGGGCGGCTCTCCATTTGGAACGCCACTCCGGCGCGTCGAAGCCCTCGGCGACGTAGATGGTCTCGCGGGCGATCCGACCGTCTGGGAGCTCGAGGATGCTCACGCCGAAGTGCTTCGGGCCTTGGTCGTAGGTGACGGTGAGCTCGACCACCCAGACATCGCCCGCACCCCTGATCTCACCGATGTCGAAGCTCGTCGCCGCCGGATACTGGCTGCGCCACTCGCGGAAGTTCTCGACCCCCTCGAAACGCTCGCCGGATTGCGGGAACTCGAGCACGGCGTCCTCCCGGTACATCGTGTGAGAGAGCTCGGGATCACCTGCGTGCTCGAATTGCTGCTCGAGCATCGACCGGAGGGTTGTCGCATCCATGCCCGGACAGCTTGCCAGTTGAGAGCCAGGGTGAACTGCGACATGCGCGGCGAAGCTGTGATTTCTTGTGCGCATGCTCCGAAAAGCCGGTATCGGCGCGACTGCCGTCGCTTTCGCTCTCGCCTTCGCGACCGGCGCGGAGGCCGCCGAGCCGTCGTTCAGCGCGCACGGCAGCGCCGAGCAGGTGTACGCGACCCACCTGCCCGCGGGCGCGCAGACTTCGCTGCTCGACCCGGCCGGCCAGGTCCTCTCCACCAGGAGCGCCAACGACCTGGGCGGCGCCTTGTGGCGCAACGTCGCGCCGGGAGACGGCTACCGGGTGCGTCTCGATACGACCGGCGAGACCTCGGATCCGCTGACGGTGCTGACCACGCAGTCCGCGCCGCCGTCGACCCAGATCTACGACCAGGCGGTGCCATCGGACGGGTACGGCTACATGACCACGCGCGACGGCACGAAGCTCGCCTACTCGGTCCATCCGCCGTCGGATGCCGCGAGCGCGCTGGGCGTCGAGGTCCCGCAGAACCCGGCCGGCGTTCCATCCCCGACCCTGGTCGAGTACTCGGGCTACGGATACGCGAGGCCCGAGGGGCCGGTGAGCGGGATCGCCGCCCTCGCCAACCTGATGGGCTTCACCGTGGTCGACGTGAACATGCGCGGGACCGGCTGCTCGGGCGGCGCATTCGACTTCTTCGAGCCGCTGCAGAACCTCGACGGGTACGACGTCGTCGAGACGGTCGCCCGCCAGCCGTGGGTCGCGCACAACAAAGTCGGCATGCTGGGCATCTCCTACGGCGGCATCAGCCAGCTCTTCACCGGCCAGACCCAGCCGCCGAGCCTGGCCGCGATCACACCCCTCTCGGTGATCGACCAGACGCAGACCACGCTCTATCCCGGCGGCATCTTGAACACGGGCTTCGCGGTCAACTGGGCGCTGGAGCGCCAGCACGAGGCCCTGCCCGCGGGTCCCGACAGCGGGCAGCCCTATGCGTACCAGCGGATCCAGGAAGGCGATACCACCTGCGCCGACAACCAGGCTCTCCACCCGGAGGCCGCGGACCTGATGGCGAAGATCCGCGCGAACGACCACTACGTCCCCGAGGTCGCGGACCCCCTCTCGCCGATCACGTTCGTCGACAAGATCAACGTCCCCGTCTTCATGGCCTGCCAGTGGACCGACGAGCAGACGGGCGGGCATTGCCCGACGCTCGCCGAGCACATGACCGGCACGGACAAGAAGTGGTTCACGTTCACGAACGGGGTGCACACCGACTCGCTCGATCCGGAGACCTACAACCGCCTCTACGACTTCTTGGAGCTCTACGTCGCGAGGGAGGCGCCGATCACCAAATCGGCGCTCGTACAGGCGAGCTTCCCGGCGGCATTCCAGGCGATCTGGGGAATCGACGGGCCGGGCGGCGCCCCACCCCCGGACGCGACGCTCCCGCCAGACCCGATCCAGCAGCAGCCCACCTACGACCTGGCGAGGGCGGCGTTCGAGGCGCAGCCGCCGATCCGCATCCTGTTCGACAACGGCGCCGGCAAGGCGGGACACCCGGGCTGGCCCTATCCGGGCTTCGAGCGCTCGTACTCGAGCTTCCCGATCCCGGGAACCACGGCTCGCTCCTGGTACCTGGGCCCCCGTGGCAGCCTCGCCAACCAGCCGCCCAATCCCACCGCCGCGGATGCCTTCACCTGGGATGCACACGCCCGGCCGCTGACCGACTTCACCGGGGACACCGGCGCAGGGCCGGGCGGCCTCTGGACCGCGACGCCGAACTACCAGTGGACGCAGGACCCGACCCGCAGCGCCGTGGCCTATGTGACCTCGCCGCTGAGCAGCGACACCACCGTGGTGGGCGCCGGAGCCGTGGACGTCTGGGTGCGTTCGTCGACGCCGAACGTCGACCTGCAGGCGACGATCAGCGAGGTCCGACCGGACGGCAAGGAGACCTTCGTCCAGAACGGCTGGGTGCGGGCCAACGAGCGCAAGCTCGACGCCGCCAAGAGCACCCCGCTCGAGCCCGTGCTGAGCCTGCGAGCGGCCGACGTCTCGCCGATGCCTTCGAACCAGTTCGCCGAGGTCACGATCCCGCTCTATTACGAGGGCCACGTCTATCGCGCTGGCTCGCGCATCCGGGTCAGGATCAGCGCGCCCAACGGCGACCAGCCCATTTGGTCATTCGGCGAGACGGACCCACCCGGGCAGGCACAGGTCGCCATCGGCTACGGCAAGAAGATGCCATCGCGCCTCCTTTTCCCCGTGGTGCCGGGCGGTAGCGCCCCGACCGGGCTTCCACCCTGCCCCGGGCTGCGAGGCGAGCCCTGCCGCAGCTACCAGCCGTTTGTGAACGGCAAGCCTTAGCTCGGTCCGGCGTAGGGCCTTGGCCGCGGACTAGCGGGCCGAGGACTCGTTCAACCCGACGGCCTCGCGGATCAGCTCCTCGAACGCAGCCTCGTCGATCTCGTCGTCTTCGTGCAGGTCGATCGCGCGGCGGGCCTTGCCCTCAAGACCGGAGTTGAATAGGCCCTTCGGGTCCTCGAGCTCGGCGCCCTTGGCGAAGGTCAGCTTGACGTGGCTCTTGTAGGTCTCGCCCGTGCAGATCATTCCGTCGTGGGACCAGACCGGCACCCCCGCCGGAGCCGAGGGCTTTCTCCACTTCACTTCCTCGACGACCTCCGGGTCCGCTTGCTTGATCAGCCTTCGGATCCTCGAGAGCGTCTCGCCCCGCCAATCGCCCAGCTCCTCGATCCTCGCGTCGATGAGCTGAGAGGGAGACTCGCTATTGGCGTCGTCGGTCATCTGAGCGCGCCCGAGAGGATTCGACCCTGTGACCTTCGGTTTCGTAGTTACGAACTAGGCGTGAGGCACGGTACTGCGGGGTCGTATTCCGTGCCTGCCCGCTGCCCTCAGTTTGCTCTGAGCTCTCGGCGATTCGGAAT
>DATFPJ010000123.1:0-6723 GCA_035264865.1 Solirubrobacterales bacterium | reverse complement strand
TGGCCCATGGGGCGTGGCTGATCTCGCGCCGCCGGCCGCACGGCAAGGGGGCGAACGTGGGAGCGGCCGCGGAAGCGGCGGTGGGGGAGTTCGGCGATCGGACGACCGCGCTGCTCTGCGATGCGGACCTGGGCGCGAGCGCAGGTGAGCTCACGCCTCTCGTCGAGGCCATAGAGGCCGGCGGGTGTGACCTCGCCATCGGGAGGTTCGCCGAGCCGGAGGGCGGCGGCTTCGGAATCGCCCTCGGCTCCGCGCGTCGCGCGGTGGAGCGCCACGCCGGCGCCAGCTTGGAGGCGCCGCTCTCGGGGCAGCGCGCGATGCGGGTTTCGACGCTGCGTCGCCTGCTTCCCTTCGCCGACGGCTGGGGGCTCGAGGTCGGGATGACGATCGATGCGATCAGGGCGGGCCTCAGGGTCGAGGAGATCGAGCTGCCGCTCGCCCACCGCGTGACCGGCCGGACACCATCGGGATTCCTTCACCGCGCGGCGCAGCTCCGGGACATCCGCAAAGCCGTCCGGAGCCGCTCGAGGGGTCCGCGCGGCCGGGGCGTACGCGTCGGATAGCGTGCCCAGCCGATGATCCTGGCGATCGACCAGGGGACGACGGGGACCACCTGCATCGTCTTCGACGATGAGGGGCGGCCGCGCGGGCGAGCCTACAGCGAGTTCGAGCAGCACTTCCCGAGGCCCGGCTGGGTAGAGCACGACGCCGCCGAGATCTGGGAGGTGACGCGGAAGGTCGCGATCGGCGCCCTGGCCGACTCGGGAGTGCAGGGCTCGGATCTGGCCGGGATCGGGATCACCAACCAGCGCGAGACGATCGTGGCGTGGGACCCGGCGACCGGTGAGCCCGTTCACCGCGCGCTGGTCTGGCAGGACCGGCGGACGGCGGCGCGCTGCGACGAGCTCAGGGCAGCCGGTCACGAGGAGCTGATCCGGGAGCGCACCGGCCTGGTCATCGACCCGTACTTCTCGGGCACCAAGATCGAATGGCTGATCCGGAACGGCGAGCTCCCGGAGGGAACCGTGTTCGGCACGATCGACTCGTGGCTCGTCTTCAAGCTGACGGGCCGGCACCTGATCGACTACACGAACGCGTCCCGGACGATGCTCTTCGACATCCGGAGGCTCGCCTGGGACGGCGAGCTCTGCGACTTGCTCGGAGTCGATCCGGACTCGCTGCCCGAGCCCGTCCCGTCGTCGGAGGTCTACGGCACGACCTCCGTCTTCGGCGGCGAAGTCCCCGTCGCCGGGATCGCGGGTGACCAGCAGGCCGCCCTCTTCGGACAGGCCTGTCAGCGCGCCGGCGAGACGAAGAACACGTACGGCACCGGCAGCTTCGTCCTGCTCAACTCGGGCACGGACGCCCCGGAGCCCGGGGAGGGGTTGCTGGCGACCGTGGCCTGGGGCCTGGGCGGTGAGGTCGATTATGCGCTAGAGGCCGCCGTCTTCGTCACCGGCGCCGCCGTCCAGTGGCTGCGGGATGGGCTCGGGATCATCTCCGAGGCCGCGGAGACCGAGGGGTTGGCGGCCTCGCTCGATTCCAACGACGACGTCTACTTCGTCCCGGCACTGACGGGCCTCGGCTCGCCGCACTGGGACCCCTACGCGCGGGGCACGATCGTCGGGCTGACGCGCGGGTCGACTCGGGCGCATCTCGCCCGCGCGGCGCTCGAGGCGATCGCCTACCAGACGGTGGACGCGGTGCGCGCCCAGGAGGCGGCCTCGGGGGAGAGCGTGCCTTCGCTGAAGGCCGACGGCGGCGCCGTGGTCAACTCCTGGCTGATGCAGTTCCAGGCAGACGTCCTCGGCGTGCCTGTGATCGTGCCTGAGGTCTCGGAGACCACGGCGCTCGGAGCCGCCTACCTGGCCGGGATCGCGACGGGGCAGTGGACCGCCGAGCAGGTGCGCGAGATGTGGCGCGAGGCGGCCCGCTACGAGCCCGAGATGGGCGAGTCCGAGCGCGATCAGCTGCTCGGGCGCTGGCGCGAGGCCGTCGACCGCGCTCGAGGCTGGAGCCGTGCGTAACCCGTGCGTACAGATCGGGTAGGAATCAGCACGTGTGGCCGTCTCCGACGGCTCTTTTTCTGAGATGCCCAAGGTGAATCCCAAGGACATGAAGCCGCAGGTCTACAAGGACCCCCGGCCCGCCGAGATCTTCACCCCGTACCACCGCAGTGCGAGGAAGGGAGTCGGCTGGATCTACGACTTCGTGCGCATGATCCTCACGATCCCGACGATCCTGATCTACCGGGCTCGGGCGATCGGGGTCGAGAACCTCCCGCCCGCAGGTCCGGTGATCCTCGCGCCCAACCACTTCAGCCAGTGGGACCACTTCTTCGCTGCGGTCTACCTGCGGCGGAAGGTCCAGTTCATGGCCAAGTCACAGCTCTTCAAGAACCCCGCGATCAAGTACATCTTCAAGCACGGCGGCGTCTTCCCGGTCCGCCGCGGCCACCACGACGAGGAGGCCTTCACCACCGCGCACACGGTCCTGGAACGCGGCGGGACCCTGCTCATGTACGCGGAGGGCGGTCGCTCCCGGACCGGCGATCTCGGCGAGCCCAAACGGGGCATCGGCAAGATCGCGCTCGAGTCCGGCGTCCCGGTGGTGCCGGTCGCGATCCACGGCTCCGCCTATGTCCGCGGCTGGCGCCGGCTTCGCTTCCCGAAGGTCACCATTCAGTACGGCGAGCCGGTCACCTTCCCGGTTCAGACCGACCCCGGCCGCGAGGAGCAGCAGAGGGTCGCCAACCAGATCTTCGACCGCGTGCGCGCCATGTACGTCGACCTCGAGGAGAACGGCCGGCGCGACGTGCTCAGGCGCCTTCGCGAGGGGCTGCCGCCGGCGTCGCCGGAGCCCAAGATGCATGAAACGGGTCGCGCCTGAATTGAACGGGTCGCGCCTGCGGTGCGCCCTCGCATTACCCCTCGCATCTACTCCTCGTAGCGAGGCTCGAGCTTCTCCCAGAACTCCGAGTCGTGCCCGGGGACCATCAAGGCGTAGGGGTATGTGCGCCTGTAGGCCTGGAGCTCGCGCAGGGAGCGGCGCCAGTTGTGCTCGTCGGCCATCATCGTCGGCTCCGTCTCGCCGTCGAACTGCTTCCAGTCGTAGGCCGCATCTCCAATGACGACGAAGTCTCGGCGAGGGAGCCGCAGGACGACCGACATGTGCCCGGCGCTGTGGCCCGGGGTGTAGGCGAGCCGGACCGAGCCGTCGCCGAACAAGTCGAACGACCGGCCGAACGGGCCGTATGACTCGACCAGGTCCCCGTCGAAGTCCACGGTCGCGAAGTCGAAGGCGTAGTCGTAGTGCGAGCGGTTGTAGCCCTTCAGTCGCGCCAAGGACCCGGTTGTCGCGGCCTCCCACTCGGTCGCGCTGACGATGAATTTCGCCTGCGGGAACGCCTCGATGCCCGAGGCGTGGTCCTCGTGCAGGTGGGTGAGGACGACTACGTGGATGTCGAACGGCGTCAGGCGCCGGTCCCGCAACTGGGAGACGAGGTCCCTCCCTTCCTCCACCCGGTAGTGCCGGCCCGAGAAGCGGCCGAGGTTGTCGCGCGGGTCCCGTGCCACGGACGGATGAAGGCCGGTGTCGACGAGGATGTTGCCCACGGTCGGATGCCTCGCCAGGTACGCCGGCACCGGCCGCGTCTCCCAGGTCTCGGGCGAGGAGCCGACGCCCAGGGCGCGCAGGCGCTTGATCAAGCCGCGCCCGGTGCTGGCGAAGAAGCTCGGTGGCCACACTGCGTCGCCGGTGTGAAGCGGCTCGATCACGAGCGTGGCGCCCTCGCGTCCACGCTCGAGCGGCTCTTGGAGCAGGACTGGCTCAGCCTTGACGCTCATGCGGCCAGCGTAGTGTCGGCGGGCGCGCCGGGTGGGCGTGTTTGTGCCGCGCGCTCGCGAATAGGATCAGCCGCCATGAGCGACGAGACGAGCTCGCGGATCTTCGCTCCCGGCCTGCTGGACGGCCGGATCTGCGTGGTCTCCGGGGCCGGCACGGGCCTGGGCAAGGCGACCGCGCTCGAGTTGAGCGGGCTCGGAGCGACCGTGGTCGGCTGCGGGCGCCGGACGGAGCCCCTGGAGGGCATGGTGAGGCAGGTGTCCGAGCGGGGCGGGAAAGCGGAGTTCGAGGCGCTCGACATCCGCGACACCGAGGCCGTGGACGGCTTCATGGATGGCGTCATCGAGCGGCACGGGCGGATCGACGTGCTGATCAACAACGCCGGCGGGCAGTTCCTGAGCCCCGCCGAGGCGATCACTCCGAAGGGCTTCCGGACTGTGATCGAGCTCAACGTGCAGGGCACCTGGCAGATGACCCACGCCGCGGCCACCAAGGCCTTCATCCCCCAGGCCGAGGGCAAGGTGATCAGCATCACCGTCTCCCCGCACATGGGGTTCCCCGGGATGGTGCACACCGGCGCCGCTCGCGCGGCCGTCGAGAACATGACCCGGACACTGTCGGTCGAGTGGGCCCGCTTCGGGCTGCGCCTCGTCGCGGTCGCGATCGGGCAGTTCGACACCGAGACGCTCCGGACCAAGTACCCGAAGGCGATCGTCGACAACGTCGCCGGCACCGTCCCGCTCGGCCGGCTCGGGACCGAGGAGGAGATGGCCTGGCTGATGGCTTACCTGGCCTCGCCGGCCGGCGACTTCTTCTCGGGATGCGTGATCACCCTCGACGGCGCCCGGGACAACTGGTTCGGCAGCTGGCCGCCTGGAGGCGCGGCCGGTGACGAGGGCGCGCCGCTCGCCGAGGAGCGGCGGAAGGACTAGTCAGCGGCGGTCGCGGCCGGGGGCGTGAAGGCGAGCTCCCCGAGGCGGCGGTAGCCCTCGACCGAGGGGTGGATCCCATCCGCGGTCCACTCGCGCTTCATCACGCCCGGATGGTCCGGGTCCTCGAGCACCCGGTGGAAGGGCAGGACGGTCACGCCCGCGCTCCGCCCGATCGCCTCGATCCGCCGATTGAGGCGGTCGATCACCGGGTCGGCCTGCGGGGCCGGGCCGTAGGGCAAGACGTCCCCGAGGGCCACGTCGAGGTCCTTTGCCTTCGCCACCCTGACCATTGCCCGCAGGTTGGCGAGCACCGCCGGGGGCGGGACACCTGCGGCGATGTCGTTGATGCCGCCCTGGATCACCACCGCGTCGGCGTCCGCCACGCAGTCCTCGAAGCGACGCGCGATCTCGTCGGTGCGCTCGCCCCGCGCGCCGCAGTTCCGGAACTCGAGCTCTGGATGCTCCTTCTGCGCCCACCATTCCCACTGGCTCTTCGGGTCATTGCCCAGCCCGAGCTGCCGGCGGGTCTCGGGATGCGGGTCATAGCCCGGATTGCCTGCCGTGATCGAGTCCCCGAGGGCGGCGATCAGGCGATGTTCCTCGCCGTCGCCGCTGCCTCCGCCGCAGGCGCCCAGCGCCACAGCGGCGGCGGCAACGATCGCAGTCGCTGCCGCATGGCCGATCCTCAGGAGTACATCCCGGTGAACTGCCCCCCGGTGACGTTGATCACCTGGCCGTGGATGAAGTTGGAGAGCTGTGAGGTGAGGAAGAGCACCGGCCCTGCGGCGTCCGCCGGCTCGGCCGGCCGTCCCAGCGGGATGGTCATCCGCGCCATCTGGCGCATCTGCTCGGGGATACCCAGCGAGACCTCCTCGCCGCTCTCGCCGGCGGCCTGCATCGTCTCGCCCTTCTCCTTCGCCTGAGTGAGGCGGGTCTCGACGAAACCGAAGGCGACCGCGTTGCAGTTGACCTTGAACTGGCCCCACTCCTTGGCGACGGTCTTGGTCAGGCCGGTGACGCCAGCCTTCGCGGACGAGTAGTTGGCCTGGCCGGCGTTGCCCATCGTGCCCGAGATCGAGGTGACGTTGACGATCTTGCGGAAGACCTCCTTGCCCTCCTGGGACTCCTGCTTGGCCGCCTCGCGCCAGGTCGGCGCGAGCGCCCGGATCACGCGGAAGGGGACGATCGTGTGGATGTCGAGCATCGCCTGGAACTGCTCGTCGGACATCCGGTGGATCACGCCGTCCCAGGTGTAGCCGGCGTTGTTGACGACGGCGTCGACCTGCCCGAAGGCATCGAGTGCAGCCTTCACCATCTCGTCCGGGGTGCCGGGCTTGGTCAGGTCGCCGGCGAAGACCGCGGTCTCGCCGTCGATCTCGTTTGCGGCCCCCTCCGCGACGTCGCCGTCGAGGTCGTTGATCAGCACCTTGGCGCCCTCGCGGCAGAAGAGCTCCGCGGTCGCGCGTCCGATCCCGCGCGCCGAGCCGGTGATGATCGCGCTCTTTCCGTCAAGCAGTCCCAATCTGTGGCCTTTCATGCGAGGGCGCGCGGACAGCGCAACCCGTTTGTGAGGGTGGAGGCGGGATTCTTACCGAGTCAGCCGAATCGGTACGTCGCGATCCCGTGCGCAATCACGGTGCCCTCAGGATCGGTCACCGTGACCTCGCAGAAGCTGAGCCGGCCGCCCCGCTTGGCCACCTGCGCCTGGGCGCACAGATCGACGCCGCTGGCCGCGGCGGCGAAGTTGACCGACAGCGAGACAGTTGAGCCGGCGGGATTCTCGGGCACGTCATCGCTGGCCCAGGCGGCGGCCATCGCGGCGGTGTCGATCAGGGCGCCGATCGCGCCGCCGTGAACGACCTCTCCGATCGTCGCCAGCTCCGGCTTGAAGGGGAGCACCAGCACGGCCTCGTCCGTGCCGAGCGACTCCACGGCGATGCCGAGCTGC
>DATFPJ010000122.1:0-2191 GCA_035264865.1 Solirubrobacterales bacterium | reverse complement strand
CGGAAGAGCGCCGCCGGCGAATGCCGGCAGTGCCGTGGTTTCTGCGACCGGCTGGTCGACCCGGCGGCGTGCCTCGAGATGGGGTGCAAGTTCCTCTACACCTACGAGGACGTCCGCACCGGCGCCCGCTACATGGGCTGCATGAACAAGGTGTTCAGCGCCGAGATCGACTTCGACCTCTTTCTGCTGGCGCAGCGCGCCCGCGAGGGCTTCGGCGGGATCAAGATGACCGGCGACCCGCTGCCGCAGTGCCAGTTCACGGTGGAGCGCGCCTACGAGGGCGAGGGCCCGGCCTACGAGTGCGTCAATCGCCGCTTCTACGACGCTCCGGACGACAGCCCCGAGTCGATCCGCGCGTTCGACCTGCGCAACAGCCTGACCTGAGCCTCAGCTGAGCAGCTCCTCGAGCTTGTCGAGGCTCCCGGTCCAGCCGCCGCGGTGGAGCTCCAGCCGCTCGTCGGTCGCGAACTCGCCCTGCGTGAGCTCGAGCTGCGTCCCGTCGCCGCGCTCCTCGAGCGAGAGCATCACTACGGTCTCTCGATCGTCGGGATCAGGCGGCTCCCAGACGAAGGTGTAGGAGAGGCGGGACGGCGGCTCGACCTCGCGGATCGCGCCGTGCAGGTGGAAGACCTCGCCTTCGGGCGGCTGCATCTCGAGCCGGTAGCTCGCGCCGACCTGCGGCTCGAACTCGACCCCCGGGATCGTGAAGCCCTTCGGGCCCCACCACTTGGGGAGCTCGCCCGGATCGGTCAGCGCCTCCCAGACCCGGGACCGCGGCGCAGGGAGCGTTCGGCTGATTTGCAGGACGAGCCCATTCGCTGCCACCGTCTCACCTCCGTCCGCGGGTTGCCTCGCATCCTATGCCGGGACCCGCTATCAGTCCGCACGGTGGGCGGGACACGAAAGCTGATCGCCGCCGCCGCGGCGCTCGTGGTTGTCGGCCTGGTCGGCTGCGGCGACGCCGAGGCGACCTCTCCACAGAGAGTCGCTGACCAGATCAGCCAGAACGACGCCGATCTGCGTCAGGCGATCGACTCCTGGCGCGCGACGGGGGATCCACCATCGAGCGCTCCCCCTGCGGACGTCGTGGACCGGGCCGCGGTCCTTCAGGAGCAGATCGACCTTCTCGGGGAACACCCCAACCTCGCAGCCCGCGTTCTGCCGCTACTTGCCGATTCGGTGCGGAGCGAGGTCCGACGCCTGTACGCCGCGAGGCGCGCGCTGCTCCGGCTGGCGGCGGGGACTCCGAACAAGAAGCTGAAGCTCGGCCGGCGCCCACCGCTCGCCGATCTCGTGGGGTTCTACGACCAGGCGGAGCGCCGTTTCCGGATCGGCGCCAACTATCTGGCCGCCATCCATCTGGTCGAGACGAAGTTCGGCCGCGTGGTCAACAACAGTGTCGCCGGCGCGCAGGGCCCGATGCAGTTCATCCCCTCCACCTGGGAGACCTACGGCCATGGAGGCGACATCCGCGATCCGCACGACGCGGTCCTCGCCGCCGCCCGCTTGCTGCGGGCCAACGGGGCCCCTGGGCGCTACGGACCCGCTCTGCGCGCCTACAACCCGTCGGGTCTCTACGTACAGGCGGTAACGCAGTACGCGCGACTGATCGACCGTGACCCCTACGCGCTCTACTTCCTTTACACCTGGGAGCCGTAGTCCCGAACATCCCGCATCACCCCTTATCGGGGCAACTCAGGGACGTTGGCTGCGTGGCGCCCGTTCCGTCTACCGCTTGGGTCGGTTTCGCGTCGCCTCTCGATACAGCCGGCGCATGATAGTGATGTCCTCGCGGGAGGGCGAATGGCCCTCGAGGCCCGGCCCCTCGAACACCGCCGGCAGGCCCTGGAAACGCGGCTCGCCGAGGAAGGCGCGGATGCCGCTCCGCCCGATCTCTCCCTTGCCGAGCGCGGTGTGACGGTCGCGGTTCGACCCGCGCTCGTCGCGCGAGTCGTTCACGTGGAGCAGCTTGAGCTGCTTGACGCCGACCTTGGCGTCGATCTCGTCGACCAGCTCGGACACTCCCTCCGGCGAGCGCACGTCGTAGCCGGTGGCGTGCAGGTGGCAGGAGTCGATGCACAGGCCGAGCCGCTTCGGGCCGCCGGTTTTGTCGATCAGCTCGGCGGTCTCGTCGAAGTCGAGGCCGAGCAGCTGCGGAGAGCCCGCGGTGTTCTCGTAGATGACCGGGCAG
>DATFPJ010000121.1:0-9903 GCA_035264865.1 Solirubrobacterales bacterium | reverse complement strand
GAGCGTCGCTCGGATGCCCGCTTCGAGCGGGGTGGTCTTCCAGCCGAGCTCCCGCTGCGCCTTGGAGGAATCGGGGCGGACCTGCCAGAGGAAGTAGTGCAGCTGGCCGCGCGGCAGGAGCGGAGGACGGCGGATGACCCGGGAGATGCCGTCGCCGATCGCGGCGATCCCACGGGCGACGGGGACCGGCATGCGTGGCGGAACGCGCCCGCGACCCGCGACCCGCACGACGGTCTCGGCGAGCTCGCGGAAGTCCACATAGGTGTCGGCGAGGATGTAGCGCTGCCCGTCCGCACCCCTGTCTGCCGCGAGCAGGTGCCCCTGCGCGACATCCGTGCTGAAAACGAGGGCGCTGCCACCAGGCGGTAGAGCCGGAAGGCGCTTCTTGATCACGGGCTCGAACAGCCCCTTGTCGAACGAGACGCTGGCCGACGGACCGGGGCCGTAGACGGCGCACGGATTGAGGATCACGACCTCCATCTCGTTGCGCTCCGCCAGGACGAGCTGCTCGGCGCGCTGCTTGGAGCGCTCGTACGCGGTGCCCTTCGGGTAGTCGGCGAGCATCGTCTCGTCGAAGCGCTGGCCCCTCTCCGCGTGGAATACGTCGTGGGTCGAGGTGTGGATGAAGCGACGCACGCCGGCGCCTTTCGCCGCCGCCGCCAGCGCACCGCTGCCCCGGGCGTTGACCCGGTCGAAGATCGACTTGTCGCGTACCCACTGCTCGGGGAGACCCATCGCGTTGAAGACGAGCTCACATCCCTCCACTGCGGCCTCCAGGCTCTGCGGGTCGGTAGCGTCGCCCTCCACCGGCTCGACCCCTGCCGGGAGGACGCTCGCGGCCCGCTTCGGATCGCGCACCAGTCCGCGCACGTAGTCGCCTCGCTCGAGCAGCGCCGAAGCGATCGCATGGCCCACCTTTCCGGTCGCCCCGGTGACCAGGACCCGCATCGGGCCATCCTATGTGCCTATGCGCTGCCGGCGACTCCGTTGCCGTCGCCGTGCGCGCCGTCGGTCCCGCGCACGCCGGCAAGGACCTCCTCGGCCAGCTTGGCGCCGTCTCGCGGGTTCGAGGGCGTGCTGACGATCCGCACGACGACGTCGTCGCGGTCGAGCTCCTCGACCGCGATGTGCGGCGGGTAGCGGAGCGGAACCGAGATCGCGTCCTGGATCGTCTGCTGGACCTCGCGGGGCGAGGTTCCGGCCGAGAACCGCGCGCGGAACTCGACGCGCTCGGGCTCTCGCAGAGGTGTGACGGCGCACTGGATCAGCACGCCGTTCGGCACCAGGATCCGGTCGGCCCCGCTCACCAGTGTCGTGTAGAAAAGCCCGAGCGAGCCGACGACGCCCTCGATGTGTCCGGCGAGGACGCCGCCCTGCAGCCTGACGCGCTCGCCCACGCGGAAGGGACGGTTGGTGATCAGCACGACTCCGGCCAGCAGGTTGCCGAGCACCTGCTGCGCGGCGAGACCGAGCACGACGGCAGTGAACCCTCCGCCGATCGCGAGTGCCCCCGGCTGCAGCCCCGCGATCCGCAGGGCGACGGCGGTCGCCGCGACGATCGTCAGCAGCCGAAGCAGGAAGCCGATCGTGCCGGCGGTCCCCGGTTCGAGCCGCCGGTAGAGCATCGGCGCGAACCCGCGCGCCAGCGATCGGGCGAGGCTCCAACCGAGCAGCACCAGGAGCGCCACGGTCGCGATCCGGACCTCGAGTCCATGGCCGGGGAAGAGCGACCTCCGCTCCGAGAACGCGACCAGCACGGCCGCGATCAGCGCAAGCGTGATCACGGCGCCTCGCTTGGAGCGCCTGGCGGCGGCGGAGTCGATCTCGGAGCCGAGGCCGACCTCGCGCCACACCTGTGTCCGCGACTCGAAGGCAGAGCGCGTGCGTGGGAGCAGCCTTCTCAGCATCTCTGGCCCCGCTTACCCGCTGTCGCCTGCCTTACCCTCTAGATTGACTGGTCAGTCAGCCGGGATCGCGAGGATGCGCGCCGCCGCCCTACAGCTCAACTCCACGGACGATTACGACCGCAACCTCGAGGTCGCGGAGCGCCTCGTGCGGGCAGCCGCCGGAGACGGGGCGGAGCTGGTCGTACTGCCCGAGAAGTGGACGGTTCTCGGCCCGTCGGAGGCCCTGCGTGCCCGCGCCGAGCCGCTCGACGGGCCCGCTCTGACGGCCGCATCGGGTTGGGCGCGGGAGCTCGGCCTCTTCCTGGTGGCGGGCAGCATCCCCGAGCTCGTCCCCGGTCAGGAGAAGCTCGCGAACACATCCGTGATGTTCGGCCCGGACGGGGACCGGCGAGCCGTCTACCGCAAGATCCACATGTTCGACGTCCGGGTCGGCGACGTCACCTACGAGGAGTCAGCGGACGAGCGACCCGGCGACGAGATCGTGATCGGCGACGCCGGTGATGTGCCGGTCGGCCTGACCATCTGTTACGACCTGCGCTTCCCCGAGCTCTACCGGATCCTGGCCCTGCGCGGGGCGCGGGTGATCACCGTTCCCTCCGCCTTCACCGAGCGCACCGGACGCGACCACTGGGAGGTCCTGATCCGTGCCCGGGCGATCGAGGACCAGGTCTTCATCGTCGCGGCCGGCCAGGTCGGCTCCGCGCCACCGCACTACCGCAGCTACGGGCGCTCGATGATCGTCGACCCGTGGGGCGTCGTCCTCGCCCAGGCGGCCGACACCGAGTGCTTCGTCTCGGCCGACCTCGACTTCGCAAGCCAGGCGGAGACCCGGGACAGCCTCCCCTCGCTCCGCAACCGGCGGCCGGAGGCGTACCGCTGGCCCGAGGAAAGCGGATCGAATGGCGCGGCGGCCGCGCCCACCGCCGGGGCGGGAGCCTCCCGATGAGCCAGGCGCCGGCCGCCGACAAGCGCCGCGCGATCCTCGACGCCGCGATCACGGTGTTCGCACGGCAGGGATTCCACAGCGCCCGCGTCTCGGACGTCGCCGCCGAGGCCGGCGTCGCCTACGGGCTCGTCTACCACTACTTCGACTCCAAGGACCAGATGCTCAACGAGCTCTTCTCCGAGCGCTGGGCGCTCCTGGTAGAGGCCAGCCAGGAGATCCGGCGAAGTGACGTCCCGCCGCGCGAGAAGCTCGCCGGGGTCGCCAACTTCATCATCGAGTCCTATCGCCATGAGCCCGAGCTGATGAAGGTGATCATCGTCGAGGTGACCCGGGCTGCGAATTCCTTCGGCCGCACGCATCTCCCCGAGATCCGCCAGGCGTACGAGCTGGTGGCTGAGATCGTCTCCGACGCTCAGGTGGCGGGCGAGTTCCGTGATGACGTGGACCCGGACTTCGCGGCGATGGTCTTCTACGGGGCCATCGAGCAGCTCCTCACCGGCTGGATCTTCGAGTCGATTCCGGCCGCCGACGATGACTACGAGCGTGCCAAGCGGCTGGTCGTCGAGACCATCTGCGACGGGCTCGAGCCCCGCCCCGTCAGCGACGCGGTGGCCGGCTGACCCCGTGTGGGAGGGGCTCGCGCGGACGCAACGCCAGGACCGCGTCCTGCACGGCGCGGCCAAGCTCGCCAACGTCCTGATCGGAATCGTGCTGCTTCCGCTCTGGCTGGTCGGACAGCTGCTCGGCGGGCGGGTCCGGGATCTCCTCGCCTCGCTCGAGAGCAGGAGCCGGCGGCCGCTGCCGGTTCCGCCCCAACGCGAGCGCGACATGGACGCGCTGATGGGTGACCTGCGCGCGATCCCGGAGCACCTGCGCCACTCCGATTTCGCCGAGCTCCGCAAGGGGTTCGCCGACATCTCCAACTTCGTCGTCGCGCAGCACCGGGAGGGCGCGGTGATCGGCTATCGCTATCCGGGGCAGTTCAAGGACCACATCGTCACGGGGGCCGACGGAGAGCGGATCGCGGCCACGATCGCTCTCCAGGAGGCCGCTCGCCCGGCGCTCATAGTCGTGCATGGGCTGTTCACCTCCAGCCGCTTCGACTACGTCCGCCAGATCGCCGTCCGCGCCTACTACGAGTGGGGCTTCAACGTCGCCGCCCTCGATCTCCGGAGCTTCGGGATGACCGAGCTGACCAGCCCGGCGCCGTCGACGGGCGGCTGGAAGGAGGGCCTCGACATTCTCGCCCTCGCCCGGTACATGAAGGAGCTCGGCGCGACCAGCGTCGGCGCGCTCGGCATCTCCCTTGGAGGCAGCTCGGTGCTGAACGCCTGTGACCAGGAGGAGACCGTCACCGTCCTCGACGGCGGCATCCTCGCCGTCTCGCCGCCCGCGATTCCGAAGCTGGCCTGGGAGCGCCTCTCGGAGCCCGTCCCGCGGGGGCACCCGCGCTATCCGCTCCACCGCGCTTTCGAGATGGCGCTGATCTCTCGCGTCCGCTCCGGCCGCTGGCCGCCCGAGGCCGAGAACATGCTCCGGGCGATGGAGGTCGTCTCCGCCCCCTATTACCGCGTCGACGCCGAGCAGATATGGACTGAGGCGCGGGGAATCGACCACCTGCCGGGCGCCAAGGTCCCGCTGCTGATCCTTCACCCCGAGGACGACCACATCGTCAAGGTCGAGCACGCCCGCATGCTGGAGGAGGCGGCGAAGGACAACGACCTGGTCCGGGTCTGGATCCTCCCCGCCGGCTCGCACGGGCTGCTCGAGGCGGCCGACCCGCGCTGGACGCACGCCGTCTACCGGACCTTCTTCGAGCGCTGGGCGACGTATGCAGAACGGACGATCGGGCGTCCCACCGGTCGGACTCGGGAGTTGGTTTACTCCTCCGAACAGCCCGGGTAGCGGCGAACCGAGCGAGGAGGCAGCATGCAGAGCGACATCATGAGGCGACTTGTCTGGGCGGGCCTGCTGGCGGGCACAGGCGCCCTGGCCACCGTCGCCGCCCACCGGCTCTCCGAGGTGATCTGGCGCAGCGTCTTCAACGAGGATCCGCCCGAGTGACGGACGGCGAGGCCACCCAGCAGCCGGCGCCGTCCGCCCCCGAGCCCGCGCTCCCGCCCGACGACGCCGGCAAGCCGCCGGAGGAGATGACCGTAGGCGAGCTGGTCTTCGAGGTCTCGGATCGGGCCTCGGTCCTGATCCGCGAGGAGATCGAGCTCGCCAAGACGGAGGTCACGGAGAAGTTCAACCGGCTCCTGCGTGGCTCGGTCGCCGGCGCAGCCGCGGGAGTCTTCGTCCTGCTGGCGCTGCTCATGGCCATGCACGGCGTGGCCTGGGTCCTCAATGACCTGGTCTTCGACAACTTCTGGGCCGGGTTCTTCGTCGAGGCCGCGCTGTTCCTCCTGATCGCCGCCGGCGCCGGGCTGTTCGCGTGGCGCGCGTTCAAGCGGGGCGCCCCGCCAACTCCCGACATGGCGATCGAGGAGGCCAGGGAGATCAAGGCCGCGTTCTCGGAGAACGGACAGGAGGACACATGAGCACGCCCGCCGGCCGCACGCTGTCGACTCGAGGAAACGGCCGCTGGACGCCGCCGCCGCCAGGATCGCGGTCGGCGGAGCAGATCCGCCGCGACATCGTCCAGCAGCGGCAGGAGCTCTCGCGGTCCGTCGACGCCCTCCGGCATCGCTGGATCCAGGCGACGGACATCAAGCGCCAGGTCCGCGAGCACCGCCGAGAGCTGACGATCGGAGCGGCCGCGGTCGGACTCCTGGTCGGTGCAATCGCGCTCAGGCGCCGCCGCCGCTAGGCCTCGAGCACACGCTTCGACACGCCCCCGACGCCGAGCAGCCCCGGGCCGACATGGGCGCCGATCACCGGACCGACCTCAGAGGTGAAGACCGGGTCGCAGCCGAAGACTGGCCGGCATGCCTCGATCAGCCGCTCTGCGTTCTCCGGGTCCTGGACGTGCTGGACTACCCACGCGTCTGCCCCCGCCTCGTGACGCTGGCGCGCGTAGCCGACGAGCCGTTCGAAAGCCCGGCTCCGCGTCCGGACCCGCTCCACCGGAGTGATTTCCTGCTCCAGGGTGAGGATCGGCTTGATCTTCAGCGTGGTCCCGATCCAGGCCCGGGCCGCGCCGATCCGACCGCCGCGGCGCAGATAGTCGAGGGTGTCGACCGCGAACCAGATCTTGAGCTCGCCGCGGACCGCCTCGGCGCGCTCGGCCGCTTCGGCGGCGCCGGCACCCCTTTCCGCCGCGCGCGCGGCACCCATGATCATCAACCCCATCCCGCCGGCGCCGGTGCGCGAGTCCACCACCACGATCCGCTCGCCGCCCTTGTCGTCCGCAGTGAGCCGCTCGCGCGCCTGTATCGCGGACTCATAGGTGCCCGAGATGCCGGAGGCGAGGTGGATCGAGACGATCTCCCTGCCCTCGGCCAGCAGCGGCTCATAGACCGCGATGAAGTCCCCGACCGACGGCTGTGAGGTCGAGACCGCTTCGCCCGACTTCCGCAGCCGCTCGTAGAAGCCCTGCAAGTCCGCGATGTCGGACTCGCGCTCCTGCTCGCCCTCGATTCCGACGTAGAGGCTGACGAGATGCACGTCGTGCCGCTCGAGCAGCTCCGGCGTCAGGTATGAGGTCGTGTCGGCGACGACGGCTGTCGAGGGCACCGAGCCTTTCTAACATGCCCGGCATATGGGGAAGACGCTCGTCACTGGCGGGACGGGCTTCGTCGGGCTCCATCTGGTGCGGGAGCTGGCTCGGCGCGGTGACGAGCTGCGGCTCTTGGTGCGGGATCGGAGCAACACGGACCCGCTCCAGGGAATCGAGTGGGAGCGCGCGAGCGGCGACGTGACCGACCGCGACTCCGTGCGCCGGGCGATGCAGGGCGTCGAGCGCGTCTTCCACGTCGCCGGCACGACCTCGATGCGAACCCGGGATCGAATCCGCGTCTTCCAGGTGAACGTGGAGGGCACCAAGCACGTGATGGAGGAGGCGGCGAGTGCGGGCGTTTCGCGAGTCGTCTTGACGTCGAGCTCGAGCGCGGTGGGCGCCGCCAAGCCCGGCGAGACGCTCGACGAGGACAGCCCCTTCACGGTGGGGCGGCTCGGGATCGCCTACATCAACTCGAAGCACGACGCCGAGCTGGTGGCGATGCGAGCCGCCGCCAAGGGGCTGTCGGTGGTGATCGTCAATCCGTCCTTCGTGCTCGGCCCGGACGATCCGAACCCGAGCGGGACGTCCAACGCATTGATCCGCCGGCTGCTGCTCCGCCGCATCCCGGGCTACGTCGACGGCGCGATCAACATCGTCGACGTGCGGGACGTCGCGCGGGGCCACGTGCTGGCGGAGGAGCGCGGGGAGAAGGGGGAGCGCTACCTGCTCACGGGGCGGAACTTCACGCTCCAGCGGCTGTTCGCGGACCTCAGCCGCATCGCCGGCGTCCCCACGCCGCCGGTCCGGATGCACGGCCGAGCGGTCGTCATGGGGGTGGAGGCCATGGAGCTCATCGGTCTGCGGCTGCCGACCTCAGCGGACGAGGTGCGTTCGGGTACGCAGTGGTTCACCTACCGGAACGAAAAGGCGCGCCGGGAGCTGGGCTGGGAGCCCCGTCCGCACGAGGAGACGCTCGAGGACGCGGTCCGCTGGCAGCTCGAGCAGCTCGGCGAGCGCGCGGAGGGGCATCGCCTCACCGACGTGGTCCTTCGTGCCACCGGCCGGGCGCTCCGCATGCTTCCCTTCAACTGATGCCGCAGACAAGCCGAGTCCTGTTCCGCTGCGGGACGCCGACCAACTACCTCTGTCCGTGCGGCGCGGCCGCTCGCCGTCTCGATCGGCTCGGGCTCGAGTACCGGACCGAGCGGGTCCCTCGGCGGCGCTCGCGGCGCCCCGAGATCGTCGAGCTCACCGGCCTTCCCTTCGTGCCGGTGCTGATCGACGGCGACGAGGTGATCAGCGACTCTCGGCGCATCCTGCAGTACCTCGACTGGCGCTACGACGGCCAGGAATAGCCCTTCACAGGCTGTTCACGCAACCATCCGGGGGGTGGGGTGTACTCCCCCTATCCCCTCTAGTCATCGTCAGATGACACCCGCCCTCAACCCGCGCCGCACACCGTCGCCCAGCCCGGCCTCGCGCCTGGAGCGCCACCGGCTCAGCCTGGACGACGGACTCGGTACCACGCTTCATGTGGCCCGCTACCCGCGGGACAGAGCCGGCGCCTCGCTCGTCGCCTTCCCCAGGCCGCGCCGGCTGGTGGAGTGGTGCAGGGAGAACCAGGTTCGCCACGCGATCGTCGCGGGTTTCTTCGTGCGGCCGGAGGGCCGGCCGCTCGGTGAGCTTCGCGTCGACGGCGTCGCCCGGGACCACGAGCCGTTCGCTCCCCCGTGGGGCGGTCGCCGTGGCTGCGTCGCGGTGCAGGAAGGTCGGGTCGAGATCGCGCTGCGTCCGGCGTTGCCGAGCGCTCCCGCCGGAGATTTGCTCGAGGCGGGGCCGATCCTGGTCAGGAATGGCAGGAGTGTCGTCGACGGAGTCGAGGACCCGGAGGGATTCTCATCGCACTCCGAGCAGTTCGACTCCGACATCACCAACGGCCGCTATCCGAGGGCGGCGCTCGGGACGTCCGGGCGAGAGTTGATCGTCGTCGCCTGCGAGGGGCGCGCCGCGGAGGAGGCCGGCCTGACCCTGAGCGAGCTTGCGCGGGCGCTGGTCCAGCTCGGCTCGGACAGGGCGATCAACCTCGACGGCGGCGGATCGACCTCGCTCATCTTCGGCGGGATCCTCCGGAACTGCCCGCGCGAGGAGCACGGGGTCCGCATCGCTGGCGGCCGTCCGGTCGCCACCGCGCTCGCCTTCTTCCCCAGCCTCAGCGCTAGGCGCTCAGCGACGCTGCGCTAAAACAGAAGCCGCATGGAGAAGCGGCTGATCAGCGCGGTCATGTTTTCGCCCCGGGGTGGGTCAGCCCACGTCACGCGCGCGCTACTCCGCGAGCTGGGGGATCTCGGCTGGTTGGCGAGCCTTGTCTCGGGGTCGAGGGGCGACGTCGGCGGCGAGGCCGATGCCCGGCTCTTCTACGACGGGATCGACGTGCGGGCGGTCGATTTCGCTCCGGCGCTCGCCGCGGCCGATCCGATGCGGCCGCCGGGGGACCTCGATCTGGTTCCGATGCATCCCTCGTTCGAGCAGCGAGAGGACGCCCCCGATGTCGTCTTCGCCGCCCTCGACGACCTCGAGTTCCATCGCCAGGTCCGCGCCTGGAGCGAGCAGCTCGACGCGGCTGGCGCGGCATCCGCGGACGTGCTCTACCTCCATCACCTGACGCCGCTCAACGAGGCCGCGGCTCGAGTGGCGCCCCGCGTCCCGGTCGTCGGTCACCTCCACGGCACCGAGCTGCTCATGCTGGAGCAGATCGAGCACGGTCCGCCGGCCGGATGGAAGTTCGCCGAGCAGTGGCGGGAGCGGCTGCTCGGATGGGCCGCCGATTGCCAGCGCCTGATGGTCTCTCCGGCGGGCCTCGAGCGCGCGAGGCGGCTGCTCGGGGTGGATCCAGAGAGGCTCGTCCCGCTCGCCAACGGCTTCGATCCGGGCGTCTTCCGGCCCTCCGAGATCGACCGGTTCGCCCACTGGCGACGACACCTCGTCGAGCATCCAACCGCCAAGGACCCGGCGGGGGAGAGCATCCGCTACGCCGAGGACGAGATCGAGGTGCTCCGGGACGGCGTCGTCATGCTCTACGTCGGCCGGTTCACCGAGGTGAAGCGGCTGCCGTTCCTGCTCGAGGCGTTCGCCTCGGCCCGCCGGAGGTTCGACCGCCCGGCGGCCCTCGCCGTCGTCGGCGGCCACCCGGGGGAATGGGAGGGAGAGCACCCGGCGCAGGCGGCGCGCAGGCTCGGCCTGCGGAACGTGTTCTTCGCGGGGTGGCAGCGCCAGGAGCGGCTGCCCTCGTTCCTCAACGCGGCCGACGCGATCATCCTTCCCTCGGCTCGGGAGCAGTTCGGGCAGACGCTCGTCGAAGGGATGGCCTGCGGTCTGCCCGGGATCGCGGC
>DATFPJ010000120.1:0-19844 GCA_035264865.1 Solirubrobacterales bacterium | reverse complement strand
GTCGGGTTCTCCGGGGTGAGCGACGGAACGGCCATCGGCTCGCCCGCCTCGTCGACGGCGACCATCGTCAGGTAGGCGGTGCTGGTGTGGCGGACCTGCCCGGTGACCGCATTCTCGGCCTCGACCCTGACCCCGACCTCCATCGAGGTGCGCCAGACGGCATTGACGCAGGCGCGGCAGCGCAGGAGCTCGCCGACGTGGACCGGCTCGGTGAAGGTCATGCGATCCATCCCCGCGGTGACCACCCGGCTGCCGCAGTGGCGGATCGCCGCGATGCCGGCGACCTCGTCGCACATCCGCATCACGACGCCGCCATGGACGAAACCGGCCGAGTTGGCGTCCTGGATGCTCATCCAGCGGATCAGCTCCGAGGTCGACCTCGAGACCGGGCGGGCGGCGCGCTCGTCGCTCATCGCGCGCGATCCTAGTCCGGGTGGTCGTGGCTACGCTGCGCGCGGACCATGCCCCGCCACGGCGACATCACGGTCGTCATCCCCTGCTTCAACCACGGCCGGTTCCTGCTCGAGTCGGTCGACCGCGCCCTCGGCCAGGAGGGCGGATCGCCGCAGGTGATCGTCGTGGACGACGGCTCCACCGACGCCGAGACTCAGCGCGTGCTCGATGAGCTGCCCGACGGCGTCAGGCTGATCCGGCAGAAGAATGCGGGCGTCGCGGCGGCGCGAAACAGGGGCTTCGAGGAGGCGGACACCGACCTGCTGCTGATGGTGGACGCCGACGACCGGCTCACCGTCGACGCGATCGACGTGCTCCGGCCGCCGCTCGAGGCGAACCCTGACGTGGGCTACTGCTACGGCCTGATGAAGCTGATCGGCGCCTGGTCGGGGGTGCTCCGATTTCCCGATTTCGACCCCTACATCCTGCTTCACCGGTCGATCGCCGGCGCTCAGCTCGGCCTGGTCCGCCGTCGCTGCTGGGAGGACGCCGGCGGCTTCGACCCGGCCATCGACGGCTACGAGGACTGGGACTTCTGCCTGAGCGCGCTCGAGAGGGGCTGGCGCGGCCTCCAGATCAACCAGGTCACCCACGAGTACCGCAAGCACGAGCGCTCGGGCGAGGAGGAGCACCGCCGCCGCTACCGCCACGTCTACCGGCAGATCCGCGCCAAGCACCCCGATCTCTTCGCCCGTCGCAGCGAGTTCGCCGCGCAGAGCGACCTTGGGCCCTTACAGAGGCTCGTCTACCGCACGTTCTGGGCGTGGCGCCCGATCCCGGCTCGCGTCGAGAAGGCGCTCTACCGGAACGTGGTGTTCAGGCGCTCCGGCGCGGAGAACGCCTAGCCCCGCAGGCCGGTCCTCTTCAGCAGCTTGACCAGGCCCGCCGGCTCGGGGTGCGGCCAGTTCGAGATCCGCGGCAGCACCGCCCGCTTCGTCCCTTCCCAGCCCTCCATGAGCGCGATCTGGAGCGGGTTCCTGGCCCAGCGGCGACGGATCTGACGCGCCTCGTTGAGCTGGGTCCAGACGTCCGACTCCGACTTGCTCTGGGGGTGGTAGCGGAAGTTGACCAGCGGCTCGTCCATCCGGTCGACCCGCGCGCGGTGCAGCAGCCGCAGGTAGAAGTCGTAGTCCGCGGCGTCAGCCCAGGTCTCGTCGAGGTAGCCGGTGCGCTCGAGCAGTTCGCGGCGGAAGACGATCGTCGGGGTGGTCAGCCAGGTGCCGAGGTAGAGGTAGCGGCGCCAGCTGAACCTCG
Source organism: Solirubrobacterales bacterium (assembly GCA_035264865.1). Lineage (GTDB taxonomy): Bacteria > Actinomycetota > Thermoleophilia > Solirubrobacterales > 70-9 > DASUPK01. Next base: position 18,137 of record DATFPJ010000120.1, on the reverse strand, counting down.
GGGGGACGAGTGTCCGGAAGGTCTCACCTGCCTCGTTCGTGTAGTTGACGCCTCCGTAGACGGCGCCGACCTCCGGGTGGGCCGCGAGCTGCGCGATGGCGCGGTCGACGGCCTCGGGGATGTAGGAGTCGTCCGCGTTCAGCCAGGCGAGCAGCCCGCCGCGGGCACGCCTCAGCCCCTTGTTCACGGCCTCGGTCTGGCCGCTGTCGGGCTCGGAGACCCAGGTCAGGTCGGGGTCCTCGCGGCCCTCGAGCAGCTCGACCGTGCCGTCATCCGAGGCTCCGTCGATGACGATGTGCTCGTGCGAGGTCCGCAGCGCGGCCACGCTGTCGAGCGTGTCCGGGAGAAACCACGCCATGTTGCGTGCGGGCGTGACGACCGAGAGCAGGGGGGGCATGGGCGGCGGGGAGTATGAGCGATCCCAGCTGGGCGCCTATATTGGCGCCGCGATGGCGGACGCCCCCGGCTCACCGACCCCGGTTGACAGGGTCCCCGGCACCGGCAAGCGTGCCCTGATCACCGGCATCTCCGGGCAGGACGGCTCCTACCTCGCCGAGCTGCTCCTCGAGAAGGGCTACGAGGTGCACGGCATCGTCCGTCGCTCCTCGAGCTTCAACACGGACCGGATCGACCACCTCTACCACGACCCCCACGAGGAGGGCGTTCGGCTGTTCACCCACTACGGCGACCTCTCAGACTCGGTCGCGCTGGTGAAGCTGCTCTACGAGCTCCAGCCGGACGAGATCTACCACCTCGGCGCCCAGAGCCACGTGCGGGTCTCGTTCGAGATCCCCGAGTACACGTTCGACATCACCGGCTCCGGCACGATCCGGTTGCTCGAGGCGATTCGGGAGGCCGGTGTCAGCCCGCGCTTCTACCAGGCCTCCTCGTCCGAGATGTTCGGCGCCGTGCCACCGCCCCAGAACGAGCAGACGCCGTTCCACCCGCGCAGTCCGTACGGGGTCGCGAAGGTGGCCGCCTATTGGGCGACCGTGAACTACCGCGAGGCCTACGACATGTTCGCCGTCAACGGGATCCTCTTCAACCACGAGTCCCCCCGCCGCGGCGAGACCTTCGTCACCCGCAAGATCAGCCGCGCCGTCGCGCGGATCGCCGCCGGGCTTCAGGAGAAGCTCTACCTCGGCAACCTCGACGCCAAGCGTGACTGGGGCTATGCGCCGGACTTCGTCGAGGCGATGTGGCTGATGCTCCAGGCGGACGAGCCGGACGACTTCGTGATCGCCACGGGCGAGACGCACTCGGTCCGCGAGGCTGTCGAGATCGCCTTCGCGCGGCGGGGACTGGACCCCGATCAGTACATCGAGATCGACCCGAACTACTACCGGCCGGCCGAGGTCGACGTGCTGCTGGGCGACGCGAGCAAGGCGAGGGACGTGCTCGGCTGGGAGCCGACCGTTCGGTTCAGCGACCTCATGGAGCTGATGGTGGACGCCGACGTGAAGGCCCTCGAGGACCAACTGGCGGGCAAAGTGACGCGATCAAGCTTCGGCTGAGCCGCGTGCAACGGCCTGACCGCGTCCTTGTCGTTCTGCTCTGCGAGACGCGCGCTTGGAAGCTGACCGCGCGGAGTCTCGCAGGCAGGGTCCTTGACCCTCTGCATGCCGATCTCGCTCTCTGCATCGGCGACCGGGAGCCGCCGAACCCCCTGCACGAGCGGGCGAAGTTCATCTGGCGTGCCGCGGAGCAGGACGACTGGGGGGATGCATATGACGCCGTTGCCGGCCACGATCGCTGGCGCGTGCTGCTCAAGCCGCGGGCGCAGGTCTTCGGTGGAATTCGAAATCCCGATGCCCAGGAGGTGGGGTCAGGCGCCATCGTCCTCTTCTTTCGGCACTTCCTGAGGGAGTCTCTCGAGCAGGCCCGGCTGCTGGAGGCCTACGACTGGGTCGTCATCACTCGCTCAGACCTGTTCTGGCCCGTCGAGCATCCGAGCACACCCCTGCTTTCGAACCGCCAAATCTATGCGCTTGATGGCGAGGGCTACGGCGGCGTCGGCGATCGGCACTTCGTCGTGCCGCAACGGCACCTGAGGCGCTTTCTGAGCATCACCGCCCCGATCTTCGATGAGCCCGAGCGCCTGAGACGGCGCCTCGACCGCAGGAGCGTGGCGCACGACTGGCCGATAATGAACGTCGAGCGACTGCTGGCCGTGCGCCTCAAGGAGCTCGGACTGTGGCGCGCGGTCAGATTCCTGCCCTACGCCCCGTACGCCGTCCGAGCCGCCAGCGATGCGACCCGCTGGAGCGAGGGTGTGTTCGACGAGGAGCACGGCTGCTACATCAAGTACCCGACCGAGCTCGAGCGGTCGAGGATCGCTCAATGCTTTGTAGGCGGGCAGGACTCATGGCGGGAGTACCTGGCGCCGATCCGAGGGCTGCACAAGCGCCGAGCTCTGCGGCACGCCTATCGCGAACGTGGCCTCTTCGAGCGGCCGTTCCGGATCGGCGAACTCCACCTGCGAGCCGCCCGGCGAGGGCGTCACCTTGCGATCAAACAGCGGGAACGGCGGCAGAAGATGATTGTGGAAATAGGCAGGGCACTGAGGCGGACGCCGCGCATAGCCTCGATGCTCGACGCGCGGGTGCGCCGGATCGAGCGGCGAGCCGAGCGGCGCTCGGCGGGCTGGATGTAGCTCGGGGCTCCATCTCTAGAGTGCCCCCGATGCGCGGCTCACTCGGCTATTGCAAGCTCTGCGAGCTGGCCGACTTCGCCCACCCCGATCTCCAGCCGGTGATCCGCGAGGTGAACAACGTCGGGCCCGAGGATCCGACCTACCCCGTCGGGGTGGAGCACCGCAAGGGCTGGGAGATCGCGATGACCGTCCGGGCGCTCCGTGACCTCGGCGCCGTCCGCGAGGACGCCCAGGTCCTCGGCGTGGGGGCCGGGCGCGAGGCGACGATCTTCTGGCTCACCCGCCACGTCCGGCGTGTCTTCGCCACCGATCTCTATCTCGCCGGGGACGAGGCGTGGTCCGTGAGCGACGCGCGCGCCGCGATGCTGGTCGCGCCGGAGAACGAAACGAATCTCGGCTGGAACCCGCGCCGCCTGGTCGTGCAGCACATGGATGCGCTCGAGCTTCGCTATCCGGACGAGTCCTTCGACGCGATCTTCTCCTCGAGCTCGATCGAGCACTTCGGCGGCCTCCAGGACATTCGGCGCAGCGTCGAGGAGATGCACCGGGTCCTGAAGCCGGGCGGCGTGGTCGCGCTCGCCACCGAGTTCGGTGTGCAGGGACCGGGTCAGATCCCCGGGACCAGGCTCTTCGACGAGCAGAGCCTCCGCGCCGTGCTGCTCGACGGCCTCGACTGGGAGCTCGCCGCCCCGCTGGATCTCTCGCTCTCGGAAGAGACCATGGCGAGCGCCATCCCCTTCGCGACGCCGCTGCGGCGTCAGGTGGCGGACCGGATCCGGCGGATGGGGGGCCGTGGTGAGCGGCCCCGCTATCCGCACATCGTCTTGCGCGCCGCCGGCCATCTGTGGACGAGCGTGCACGTCGCTCTGGTGAAGCCGGCCGGATGAGCTCGCAGCTCAGCTACTGCAAGCTCTGCGGACTCGAGGACTTCGAGGACTCAGAGCTGCGCGAGGTGATGCGGGACGTCTACAGCGGCGACCTCCGCGAGCATCCGGATTTCCCCACCGGCCGCGAGCACCGCAAGTTCTGGGAGGTCGCGATGAGCGCGCGCGCCCTGCGGGACTTCGGCGCACTGCGTCCGGAAGCGGAGATCCTCGGCGTCGGGGCCGGCCGGGAGGCCACGATCTTCTGGCTGACGAAGCACGCGAAGCGCGTATTCGCAACCGACCTGTACCTGGCCGACGACTCCTGGTCGGTCACCGACTCGAGCGTGGAGATGCTGATCGACCCCGCCCGCGCGACCGGCATGGACTGGGATCCCCAGCGCCTGGTCGTCCAGCACATGGACGCCCTCGAGCTCCGCTACGAGGACGAGTCCTTCGACGGCATCTTCTCGTCGGGGTCGATCGAGCACTTCGGCTCGCTCGACGACATCCGGCGGAGCGTCGAGGAGATGTGCCGGGTGCTGAAGCCGGGCGGCGTCGCGGGCATCTCGACGGAGTTCCGCCTGGAGGGGCCGCCGCCCGGGATGCCGGGCACCGTGATGTTCGACGAGGCCCAGCTCCGCGAGGTCGTCGTCGACGGCGTGGGCTGGGAGTTCGCGTCACCCCTCGAGCTCTCGGTCTCCGATGCGACGCTCGCCACCGAGATCGACTGGAGGTCCCTGTTCGAGGAGCCGCCGCCGCAGCCGCCGTCGACGCTGCGGCAGCACATCCGATCACGCCTGCCGGGGCGGCTCCGCTGGGAGCGCCCCGAGCCGCCTCCGACGAAGCACCTCCCGACCACATACCCCCACATCGTGCTGCGCCTGGACGACCTCGTCTGGACGAGCGTGCACCTCGCGCTCGTCAAGCCGGGGAGCTGAGCGAGGCCGGTCGGTTAGGCGAGGGCGCTCGGCGCCGCGGTCGCGTCGGGCGTGCCGCTCTCCGGGACCGCCTCCATCGTCCAGCTGTGATCGACCAGCACGGTGCGGTAGTCCATGATCCGGTCCTGGGCCGCCCCGCTGCCGTAGAAGTCGCCGCCCGCCACGGTCAGCTCGGCCGCGTGGTGCACCGCGTCGTAGCGCTCGCCCGCGCCGTCCGCCCGGACGTCGATGTAGTACTGGCCGGCCGGGAGCGGGCAGCGGTCGATCCTGCAGCGGATCTCGCCGTGCTCGGGGATCTCCTGGAACGTCGTGCCCGTGATGCCGGAGTCGAGGTCGAGCAGCGGTGTCCCGTCGCCGAGGATGTGGATGCTGAAGTTGAAGCGCGCGCCGCGCAGCGCCTCCTTCGTGTGCTTCTCGAAGGCGAAGACGATCTCGAAGTCCTCCCCGCTGGCGGGAATGTCGACGACGCGGCCGTCTCGCTCGAAGCGAGCGTCGACCATGCGCAGCTTGCCGTTGCCGAAGCGGTTCTTGCGGTCGCGCAGCCCGCGCTCGATGTCCGAGGAGACGTCCTCGACGTAGTGGTCGATCACGTCCGCCACCCGGCCGGTCGCCGTGATGCGGCCCTCGGACAGCATGATGGCCTCGTCGCAGAGATTCATGACCGAGGGCAGGTTGTGGCTGATGAAGACGACGGTGCGGCCCTCGCGAGAAGCGGTCTCCATCCGGCCGAGGCATTTCTGCTGGAAGTTGAGATCGCCGACGGAGAGCACCTCGTCGATGATCAGGATCTCCGGTTCGAGGTGCGCCGCGACCGAGAAGGCGAGCCGCAGCTGCATGCCGCTCGAGTAGCGCTTCACGGGCGTGTCGATGAAGGGGCCGATGTCGGCGAAGTCGACGATCTCGTCGAAGCGCCGCTGGATCTCCTGGCGCTTCATGTTGAGGATGGCGCCGTTCAGGAAGACGTTCTCCCGTCCCGTCAGCTCGGGGTGGAAGCCGGTGCCGACCTCGAGCAGAGCGCCGACCCGGCCGCGTAGCCGCGCCTCGCCCTCGGTCGGCGGGGTGATCCGGGAGAGGATCTTGAGCAGCGTGCTCTTGCCGGCGCCGTTGTGCCCGATGATGCCCAGCGTCTTGCCGCGCTCGAGCTCGAAGTCGATGTCGCGGAGCGCCCAGAACTCCTCGGTTGGCTGCCGCCGCCCGAGCGACTTGACGCGCTGGGTCACGCGCTCGGTGAGCAGCATGTAGCTGCCCTGGTCGGCGCCGATCTCGTAGCGCTTGCCGAGCCCGCGAACCTCGACTGCGACGTCGGAGCTCATATGACGTCCGCGAAGAAGCTCTCGGCGCGGCGGAAGTAGAAGAGCGAGACGAGCAGGATTACGGAGGCGCTGCCGACCGAGATCAGGATCTTGAGCGCGCTCGGGGCCGGCTGGTCGAGCAGCGCCCATCGGAACCCGTCCAACACAGCAGCCATCGGGTTCACGTAGTACAGGTACGAAATCGCCTGGCCGGCCTGGTTCCCGACCTGGGTCCCGCTGTAGAGGACGGGACTCGCGAAGAACATGATCTGGACGAGCATCGGAACGACGAGCTGGACGTCGCGGTACTTGACGTTGATCGCGGCGAGGAGGGTGCCGATCGCGAAGGCCGTGACGACGCCCAGCCCGAGGAAAAGCGGCACCAGAATGGCGGTGGAGGCGATCGCGACTCCATAGATCAGCGTCACCACGACCACGACCGCCAGCGCGATGCCGAGGTCGATCAGCAGGCCGAGTCCCTTCGAGAGCGGGAGCGCCAGGCGGGGGAAGTACACCTTCGAGATCAGGTTCGCGTCCAGCACCAGGCTGCCGGCCGCGCTCTGGATCGACGTCGCGGTGAAGAGCCACGGAACTATGCCCGCGACCGCGAAGACGGGGTATGGGATTCCCTCCGGAGGCCTCTGCTTGAAGACCTCGCCGAAGACGAGCGCGAACATGAACGCGAAGGCGAGCGGCTGGAGCACCGCCCAGGCGACGCCGAAGAAGCTCTGCTTGTAGCGGATCTGAAGCTCGCGCTTGGTGAGGAAGTAGACGAGCTCGCGGTGCGTCCAGAGCTCACCGAGCTGAAGGGCGCTCCACCGAGAGGGTGGGCGGATGACCAGCTCGGAGAAACCCGCTGCTTGTGCTTCGGGAGTCGACACGGCCCGTAAACGCTAGCGCTCCGCCCGCGAGCACCCCGCTAGCGTTCCGCTCGCCATGGAGCCGGTGCCGAAGGTCGGAAACGTCGTGATCACCACGGCGAAGGGAATGAAGTACCTCCCCGCGCTGCTTTCCTCGATCGCGCGCCAGACGTATGCGGATCACGAGACGACCGCGGTCGTGGACGGCGGCGACAGGGCCGTCGTCGAGTATCTCGAGGGTGAGTGGCCGGAGCTCCACGTCGTCCCGATTGCGGAGGCTGGCGGCTTCGCCCGCGCGATCGACAGCGGTGTCCGCTCCAGCCGCGGCGAGTACATCGGGATCCTGAACGACGACGTCGAGCTCGAGCCCGACTGGCTCGCCCTGCTGGTTGCGGAGCTCGACCGCGACCCCGACGTTGGCTTCGCCACCGGCAAGACGATGCTCTACGACGACCGGGACCTGATCAACGAGGCCAACCAGGACGTCTACAGCTGCGGCCGATTCGTGCCTCGTGGCCTGCTCGAGAAGGACGTCGGTCAGTACGACGAGCCGGGGCCGACGACGGTCGCCTCCGCGTCCGCCTCGGTCTATCGCCGCGCCGCCGTGGTGCGGGCGGGCGGCTTCGACACGGACTACGGGATCTACTGCGAGGACGCGGATCTCTGCCTGAGGATGATCCTGTCGGGCTACCGCGGCCGCTACGTCCCGGCCGCGGTCGCGTATCACGCCTGGTCCCCCACCGTGGGACGCACCTCCGAGACGTCGCTGCTGCTCGGCAACCGGAACATGCTGGCCACGCTGTTCAAGGATTTTCCCGCGCCGGTCCTGGCGCGGAGCCTGCCGAAGATCGTCCGCTACCAGTGGTGGACCTACAGATCGGCGCGGGCGACCCACTGGGCGCGCACGCTGCTGCGAGCCTGGATCGGCTTTCTCGGGATGCTGCCCGCGACGCTGCGCAAGCGCCGCCGTCTCCAGAGCCGGCGCGCGATCTCCTCGCGCGAGTTCGAGGCGTTCCTGCTGACCGGGTACCCCGACCTGCCGCCGGTCCAGCGCGATCCGGCCGAGCTGCGGCGCTTCTCGCCGGCACGGCTGCGGCTCGTCGCGCTCGACATCCGCCGCCGGCGCCGGATGCGCGGCGGCACCGGTTCCAGCGGTCAATGATCTGATCGTGGCCGCCGCTCTTGAAACGCCCGTCGCGCTGATCCTGTTCCGTCGCCCGGAGAGGACGGCGCGGGTATTCGAGCGGATTCGGGAAGCTCGACCGACGCAGCTCTTCCTGATCGCTGACGGGCCGTCGGCCGGTGACGAGGAGGAGGCGCGTGACGCCGAGGCCGCCCGGGCCGTGGTCGAGCAGGTGGACTGGCCCTGCGAGGTTGTGCGCGACTACGCGAGCGAGAACCTCGGGCTCAAGCACCGGATCCCCACCGGCCTCGGCCGACTCTTCGAGCGCGTCGAGCGGGCGATCGTGCTCGAGGACGACTGCCTGCCCCACCCGAGCTTCTTCCCCTACTGCGATCAGCTCCTCGATCGCTACGCCGACGAGGAGCGGATCGTCCACGTCTCGGGCAGCCAGCTGCTGCGTCGGCCACCGAGTGGAGCGAGCTATCACTTCAGCCGCTACGTCCACATCTGGGGCTGGGCGACCTGGCGGCGGGCATGGCGCCACTACGACGTGGAGCTCGCCGACTGGCACAGGCTGCCGGACGCCGAGAGGGAGGCAAGGCTGCGCCGCCTCTTCGACGAGGAATCCGAGCGCCGATACTGGCGCTACGTCTGGAACAAGTCCGCGGAGATCGACAACTGGGACGCCCAGTGGTCCTATGTCTGCCTGATGCGCGACGCGTTGGCGATCAACCCCAACCGCAACCTGATCTCCAACGTCGGCTTCGGCTCGGATGCGACCAACGCGCTCGAGGACCCATTCGGGATTGGCGGCCGGCCGCTCGAGGGCATCGAGTTTCCGCTCTCACACCCGAGCGCGATCGAGCGCGACGTGGAGGCCGACGCCGAGGCCTCGCGGCGGTTGTTCCGCCACCCGGATCCGCCCCCGCCGCCGGCCGCCTGGCGGGAGCCCGTGGAGCGCGTTCGCTGGTGGGCGCTACGGGCCGGCGGACGGGCGCTCGACTTCGTGCCCGAGCGAATCCGGCCGAAGATCAGGCATCGCGACCGTCAGAGGCCGAGCAACTCCGCGTAGCGCTCGGCAACGCGGGCGAAGGAGTTCTGCTCGGCGAACTCGGCCTGGGCCGTCCGAATCGAGTCGCGCTCCGGACCATCCGAGAGCACGGCGTCCATCCGCTCGGCCAGGGAGGCGGCGCTCGCCTCCCCGGGGACCTTGAGCACGACCGGCTCCGGCAGCTCACCCTGCCAGCCCAGATCCGAGACGAAGGTCGGGACTTCGGCGCCGATCAGCTTCGCGACCTCGGGAGAGGGGCGCCCCGCGTCGGCCTCGGGCGCCAGGCGCAGGGCGAGGGCCGACTCGTCGAGCGCGGAATCCCCGATGTCCTCCAGAGCACGGAGCCGCGCACCCGGGTGGTCCCGCTCGATCTGGGCGAACGCGGCGGCGACGGCCGGGGTGGGCGGGCCGCTGGTGAGGATCAGTGGCGGGCCGCTTCGGGACGACGGGGCTCGGGCACGGGCCGGGATCGCGAACGGGACGAGCTCGACCGGGGCAGAGCGCCGGCGGCGGTCGCGGTCGAGCAGCTCCGCCTGCTCGCGGGAGTGGACGAGGATCCGCTCGGCGTTCTCCTGGACCTCGGCGGTCATCCCGATCCGGCTGTCCTCGTGCCCGGCGTAGGCGATGCCCCGGAGCACCGGCCGCGGGATCCGGTCGCCGTAGAAACCCATCAACCGGTCCTCCAGCCAGACCGGCCAGAACCAGTAGCGCTGCCGCTGGAGCTGCCGGTAGAGCTCGAGCAGGCGGACGTCCTGCATGAGGGCGACGCCCGGCACGCGGCGAATCAGCTCGAGTGCATGCATGTCGGCCGCGGCTCCATCCAGCACGAAGAGGCAGCGGTCGTATCCGCTCGCGCCCTTCAGCCAGTCGAACTCGGCCTCGGTTCGGATCCGCACCGGCGCGTCGCCCGCCCGCGCCGGGTCGTCGCCGTTGCGCGCGGCCGAGACGACGAGCTCGACCTCTGCGTGCTCGGCGAGCTCCTCGACGAGACGGGGCAGATATCCGGCGTCGCCGCTCGCCGAAGGCCAGCCGCCGATCACCGCGAGCCGCCTGCGGGCGGCCGCCCGCCGGGTCCCCGGCCGCTCCAGCGGGACCTCCATGGCGCGCTCGTAGCCCTCGACCGTCAGCTCTGCGACGCGCTCCCAGGTGTAGAGCTCAACGCGGCGGTGGGAACGCTCCCGGAGCCGGTCGAGCTCGCCCGGGGTCTCGAGCACCTCCGTGACCGCCCGGGCGATGTCGGCCGGCTCCTTGGGGTCGAAGGTCGCCTCGAGGTCCCCCAGCAGCTCCGGGATCGAGGTCGTCCCGCTCGCCGCGACCGGTGCGCCGCACGACATCGCCTCGAGCACGGGCAGGCCCGCGCCCTCATATAGGGAGGGGAAGACGAACAGCTCACAGGCGCGGTAGAGCGCGGCGAGCTGACGGTCGGTCACGTACCCGGTGAGGACCAGGTCGCGCGCACGCAGCCCGAGCGGCTGCGCCATCGCGCGGATCTCGAGCCGGCGCAGCGGCCCCACCCGGAAGGCGATGACGAGCTGGTGGCGTGCCCTGATCGACTCGGGGAGCTCGGCGTACGCCCTGATCGTGCCGTCGAGGTTCTTGCGTGGGTCGTCGCCCCCGACGTAGAGCAGGAAGCCCGGCCGGATCTTCGGGAAGTCGCTGCGCAGGATCTGCTCCGCCTCCTGGCGGGACCCGACGAGCGCCGCGTGCTGCCCGGAGACGCCGGAATGGACGACGGTGACCCGGTCCTCGGGGATCTTCAGGTACTCGATCGCGTCGCGGGCGGTGTTCTCCGAGTTGGCGACCAGCTGATGCGCAGCCCGGATCAGCCCGAGGCGGGCCATCCAGACGGTGCCGTTCGCCCCCCAGGCGCGGACGTAGTCGTCGTAGAGGATCAGGGGGATCAGGTCGTGCAGGGTGACGACCAGCCGGGAGTCGCCCGCGCGCGCCCACGGCGGCCAGACCTCGTCGAAGTCCATTGACATCTCGAACGGGGAGGTGACGTGGTAGATCGGGAGCGGCCCGCCCTCCGGGGGCCGGGTCCGCCGGTGCCACCGGATCAGGCCCGATCCGGCCAGCGGCTCGAGCGACGGCGGCAGCGCTGCCGACTGGTCGAGTCCGATCGCACCGAGCGTCGCCGGTGCGACCCGCGCGAGCGCCCGCGCGTGCTCGGCCACGTAGCGGGCAATTCCGCGTTCGGCGTGGGTCGCGCTCTGCGTGGCCCGCGCGTCGAGCCAGACCGAACCGGGTGTCAGCGTCATCTCAGCCCGAGCGCGGCCCGGGCGCGATCTCGCCGGCGGGCTCGGACTCCGCCGCTGCGCCGGAGCCGCGATCGACGGCCTCGCGGAGCGCGGCGATGTCGGCCTCGATGCGGGTGAGGCGCTCGTCGAGCCTGTTCAGCTCGCCGCCGACGTAGGTGATCGACTCGACCGAGGCCGAGCCCAGTCGCTCGGTCTGGTTCCGGATGTCGGCGAGCTGGTCGTGGACGACCAGGTGCATGAGGGTGCCGAACGCGCGGCGAAAGAGCGCCACCACGATGGCGAGCGTGCGCTTGATCGCGACCGAGATGCGGTTCGAAGGTGTCATCGCTCGTGCGGATCCGCCGGGGTTCAGGCGAGGGGCGGATTCGCGAGAAGGATACGGTCTTCGTCCGAGAGCGGGCGCCGTGCGACCTGCCGGTAGTGGGCGCGGAAGAGCCTCGCGGTGCGCTCGAAGGAGAAGAGATCCGAGCGCTCGCGCCCCCGCTCGGCGAGCGTCGCGCGCAACTCGGCGTCGGTCCAGAGCCTCAGCACGCAGTCCGCGATCGCATCCGGGTCGTCGGGGTCGAACAGCAGACCTGCGTCGCCGACGAGGTCCGGCAGGCTCGTGGCGGTCGAGCATGCCACGGGCAGACCGACCGAGAACGCCTCGCAGACCGGAAGCCCCCAGCCCTCGAACAGGCTGGGAAAGACCAGCGCGGTCGCCAGGTCGTAGAACGCGCGCAGCTCGAGCTCGCTGACGAAACCCGGAAAGCGGACGGAGCGCTCCAGGCCGAGCTCCCCAATGCGCTCGCGGATCCGCCGGAAGTGGCGGTTCTGACGCCCGGGACAGACGAGGCCGATCTCGAGGCCGTCGCGCCTCGCGATCAGCGCGAGTGCCTCGAGCAGCCGCTCGTGGTTCTTGTGTGCCCAGGTCTGCGCCGGGTAGAGCAGGAACCCGTCCTGCAGGTCGAGGTCGGCCCGGATTCCCTCCAGGTCCGGATCGGTGGGGGCGGGGTACTCGGGGAGCACGGAGGCCCAAGGGACGACGTCGACCTTCTCGGGCGCGAGCGCGTAGCTCTCGATCAGGTCGCGCCTGCCCCACGAGGTCATCGCGACCACCCTCTCGGCGCGGGCGCAGTGGGTCCGATAGACGACCTCCCGTCGCCGGCGCTCCCAGCGACTGAAATTCTCGGGCAGGTGGAGGTGGAGCAGGTCATGGGGCTCGTAGATGCTCGGCAGATCCGTGATCAGCGCGTCCTGGATCGGGAAGTGGACGACGTCGACGCCGGCGGCCTCGATCGTGCCGTCGGACGGCCGCGCCGCGAAGCGCGGCCCAACCGCGGGCAACCGCTCAGCGACCGCACGCGCCGCCGCGACCGCACGTCGCACCGCGCGGCCGCGCCTCGGGTGGAGCGGACGGCACGGCCCCCGGAGATGGGGACGCAGCCATTCCTCGTTCTCGGGCTCGATCAGGAAGAGGTACTCCTCGTCCCCGTCGGTGAGCTTGGACAACCCCGCCGCGATGCCGATCACCGCCTGCTCGACGCCGCCGAAGCGCCCGCCGGCGAGCCTTGCGTCGACGCAAACCCGAAGCGGCCCGCCGTGGGTCGGAACCTGGGTCATGGGCGGCGCGAGTCTAGAGGCGTGTCCCCGCGGCCGGGTCGACCGGGGCCGCTAGCCTTGGCGGCGCATGAGCTCCGCCGCCCCCGATCCCGGCTTCTGGTCCGGGAAGCAGGTCGCCGTCACCGGCGGCGCCGGCTTCCTCGGGAAGCCGACCACCGCCCTGCTCGAGGAGGCGGGTGCAGAGGCCAGGGTGATCCGCTCGTCCGAGCATGACCTGCGGGACCGCGACGCGGCCCTGACGGCGTTCGAGGGCGCCGACGTCGTCCTGCACCTCGCGGCCAACGTGGGCGGCATCGGATACAACCGCCGCAACCCGGGCCCGCTCGCTCACGACAACCTGGCGATGGGCCTGAACGTCTTCGAGGCGTGCCGCGAGCTCGAGACCCCCAAGCTGGTCGCAGCCTGTTCGGTCTGCGCGTACCCCAAGTTCACCCCGGTGCCGTTCTCGGAGAACGCCCTCTGGGACGGCTATCCGGAGGAGTCGAACGCGCCATACGGCCTCGCGAAGAAGATGCTGCTCGTCCTCTCCGATTCCTACCGGCGCCAGTACGGGCTCGATTCGTGCGTTCCCGTGATCGCGAACCTCTACGGGCCCGGGGACAACTTCGACCTCGAGGACTCGCACGTGATCGCGGCGATGATCCACAAGTACGTGGGAGCCGCCGAGCGGGATGAGCCCGAGGTCGTCCTCTGGGGGACCGGGGAGCCCTCCCGGGAGTTCCTCTACGTGGACGATGCGGCGCGGGCGCTGCTGCTCTGCGCGGAGCAGCTGGACGTCTCCGACCCGGTCAACATCGGGACGGGGACCGAGACCCGGATTCGCGACCTTGCCGAGACAATCTGCGCACTCGTCGGCTATGAGGGCAAGACGGTCTGGGACACCTCGCGGCCGGATGGGCAGCCGAAGCGGTACCTCGACGTCAGCCGGGCCAGGGAGCTGATCGGCTTCGAGGCCGAGATGCCGCTGGATGAGGGGCTTCGGCGCACGATCGAGTCGTTCCGCGCGGTCGAGGGCGCGGCGATCGCCTCCTCCGCTTAGCTTTCCCGGCCCATGCCAACCGAAGGGGCGCCGGGAGGCGCCGCGCAGAGGGCCGGCTCCTGGCTCGGCGAGGTGGCGGCCTCGCCCTGGTTCGCCTATGGCTCGATCCTGGCGATCCAGGCGAAGGTGCTCTGGGGGATCTGGAGCCACCGCGATCTCAGCGCGGGGGACACCTCGCACTACTTCGCCGACGCGGCCTCCTGGGCGGACCACCGGACGGTCGATCCGCTCTTCTCCCCGCTGTATACGAGCTTCTGGGGCTCGCTCACGTGGATCTTCCAGGACCCCTATGCCGTGACCATCGCCCATCGCGTCGTGATCGCGGTGGCGGTCACCCTCCTGGTTCTGGCGGTGCTGCGGAGGCTGGTCTCGCCCGGGATCGCATGGGTGCTTGCGGCCTGGTGGGCCGTCTTGCCGGTCAACTACGACACCCTCAACGAGGTCCACCTCTTCTCGCTGATCCCCGTCCTGGTGGCGGCCTGGGTCGCCCTGCGCTGGTCGGGCCGAGGGATGCGCGCGGCGGTCTTCGGGATCCTGCTCGGCTCGGCGATCCTGCAGCGCAACGAGATAATCGTCGCCGCGCTCCTCTGGCTCGTGGTCTGTGCCGCATACGAGTGGCGGTCGCGGCGTGCGGCCGAGCAGGGCCCGCGCGAGCCCGTCGCCCGGGTCCTGACCCCCTTCGGGATCGCGACCGTGGTGGTCGCGCTGCTCACCGTCCTCGCGCTGTGGCGCTCGCGGTCCGACCTCTCCGCGGAAGAGTGGATCGACCGCGCCCAGACTAAGCAGGACCTCGCCCTCTGCCAGCACTACGCGGTGGGTTACCAGCAGCGCCACCACGCCGACACGGCAATCGGGTGGCTGCACTGCGAGCGGTTCATGGACCGCGACTTCGACTCGAAGACGCCCTCCTTCTTCGACGCTCTGGCCTCGAACCCGTCGGCGATGGGGACCCACTTCCGCTGGAACGCGACCCTGGCGGCCTACGAGCCGCAGCTCGCGCTGTTCGATCGCACCTCCGGCTCGGACTTCCACGACCCGGACTACGTGCCGGTCAGGACCGGGTCCGCCCTGGCGCTGGTCGGCTCGCTGATCGTGCTGGCGTTCGTCCTGCTCGGACTGCGGCTGCTCTGGGTCGAACGGCGGCGCTGGTGGGAGACCTGGATCGCGCCCCGGGCCTGGGGGTGGGCTCTGCTCGGCTGCGCGGCCGCCCTCGGCATCTGGGTCGCGATCACGACCCACCCGCGGCCGGCCTACCTCTTCCCACTCAACTTCGTTCTCTTCTGCTCGCTCGGGATGTGCGCGATGGGGATCGCGGGCCGATGGCCGTCACTGAAGCGGCTCGGCGGGGCGATCCCGGTGGCCGCCCTGCTGGCCCTCCTCCTCGTGCCGAATCACTATCGCTCCGGCTACTCGAATCCCCTGTACGGACCGGGACGGGGAGCGGCCGCCATGGTCTCGCGCCTCGAGCCCTATCGGGATGACCTCCAGGGCCAGGATCGCAAACTGCTCGGGCCCTACGCCTTCGAGGCCTGCGACTACCTCGTCCCCGAGGACCCCTGCATGGGGGCGCCGGGCGGACTCACGCCTCTCGGGGACCCGAACCCGGCCGCTGCGCTCGACCGGATGGGCGTCGACTGGATCTACGCGAACGAGATGACGCTGACGGACCCCACCTTCCGCCGGGTCCTGAGGAAGCTCCAGGGAGCTGGCTGGCGGCGGATCGCCCCGGCCGAGCCCGGGGAGGGCTGGATGCTGCTGGAGCGCTCCGCCTAGGGGCCGAACCGCATCAGGTCGCGGCGCGCGCGTCCTCTTTGAGCTCCGCCAGGCGGGTGGGGTTCGCCTGGTGGGGAGGCAGGTGCGCCTCCGGGTCGGGCCCAGGGTCGTTCACGACCGGCTCGAGGCCGATCGGCGAGAGCAGCGGACCGTGGCGCGCGGCGGGATCGTCGTCCGCCGCCGGCAGCCGCTTGGCGAGCCGGTCCCGCGTGCGGATCGGCGGACGCCACCGCTCCGGGAGGTGCTCGAGCATGTCGCCGGCCCAGGTCAGCGCCGGCGTGATCAGACGTCTCTTGATCGGGCCGAGCACGTGGTGGATCAGCGGCTGCATCACTCGCCACCGCACCCACGCGACCGGTGTCGCCGCGCGGAACACGCGCGCGAAGCGGAGGTGGATGCGCTCGCGCCGGGTGAGCTGGCCGCGGTAGAGGTCCATGAAGCGATGGATCTCGGGCCACGAGTGCGTCATCTCGTACGTCTTCTGCTCGGGGTGCACCGAGCGCACTGAGAGAAAGTCGTTCGGCAGCAGCTCCGGCAGCTCCCCCGCGAACGCCAGCCGGAGCATGAACTCAGCGTCGAAGGCGTAGTGCATGTCTGTGCGGAACCTGCCGAAGCGCTCGAACAGGTCCCGGCGCCAAAGGCAGGAGGGCTGCGGGACGTGCCACGGCACGAGCAGCCACCAATGCCGTCCGCGGGTCCTGCCCTCACAGAAACTCGGCGGCTTGGGCCGCCAGACCCGCAGCCGCTTGGGCGGATCTCCTTCCTCGACGTCGAGCGCCCCTCCAGCGATCCAGTTCCGTCCACCATTCTCCAGGGCCCGGACCGCCGTCTCCAGAGCGCCGGGGAGCAGGTAGTCGTCGCTGTTCAGGTAGGCGACGACGTCGCCGCTGGTCCCGTCGATCCCCTTGTTGATCGCATCCGACTGCCCGCCGTCGGGCTCGGAGACCCACCAGGCCAGGCGGTCCTCATACCGCCGGATGACCTCGACCGACTCGTCGGTGGAACCGCCGTCCACGACCACGTACTCGAGGTTCGGGTAGCCCTGGTCGAGCACCGACCGGATGGTCCGCTCGATGAACTTTCCCTGGTTGAAGGACGGCGTGATGACCGTGAGCTTCGGGTGCAACGCGCGGCGAGTATAAGTCGGCATCGGGCGGTCAGGTTGCGTCTCGGCGCATGGACATCCTCAGCGACGGCGAAGCGCGACACGGCTGACGGCGACCGAGAGCTCGCGGTCGTCGCTGCTCGCCGGGTCGAGGTCGCAGGGCCGGAGCGTCCGGTCGGTCTCGATCGTCACCCTCACCCGGCGACTGGCGAGCCTGCGGCGACGCAGCGGTGCGGCGGCCACGACACGCCCGCGCGACTCGGCGAAGGAATGGGGGACCCGGCTGCCGTCGACCGAGAGATGAATGTCCTCGAGGATCGAGGGGTGGACGGCGTGGGCGACCTCGACCTCGAGGGCATTGGCGCCGCGTTCGGCCTCGAGCTCGACCCAGGCCGAGCTCGTTCCGCCGATCCAGCAGAAGCTGGCGCCGTCGGCGTCCTGTTCGCGGCCGACCCAGCCGCCCCCCGGAATGGGCCGATCGAAGGGCAGATCGGCGACGGGCTCCGGGTCGGCGACGGCGACGCTCGGATCGCTCTTCGGGTCGTGCCCCCATTCGGCCAGCTGGCGCTCATACCGCGCGACCCCTCGTCGGTAGAGCTCGCGGTCCACGGTGGTGAGCTCGCGGAGCGCCTCCATCGCCCCGCTCGACACCTGCTCGCGCCGGAGACGATCCCGCGTCACGTTGATGCGGGGAAGCGGCGAAAGCGGCCGCCAGCCGAGCCTTCCCGTGAGCTGCGTCATCGACTCGTCGAGCCACTCGGAGAGCCCGACGAAGTCACAGCGCTCGAGGCCGTCGAGCGCGTCCTCGAGGCCCTCGTCGCCTCCCTCGGGATCGGCGTCGGCGAGGACTCGCGCCTGCCGGCTGCCGAAGTACTCCGCCGCGATCCCCGGGGCGCGCTCGATCAGCTCCTCGAGTGAGCACTCGCGGGCAAGGCGGAGGCATTCGCCGGCGCGCGCGTATGCGTCAGGGCCGCGCCCGAAGAGGAGGAGCTGCTTCTCGAACTCGGGTGGGCGGGTCCGGTAGAAGGAGTACGCCGAGAGGGCGCGCTCGACGGGGTCGCGGAGGAAGGTGAAGACGAAGGGGCGCTCGGTGAACCGATCGGCGAACGAGAGCGTCACGTGCCCGGAGACGTACCGGTACGGCTCGAGGTCCGAGACGTCGGGTTCCGGCGAGTAGTAGAGGAGCAGGGACTCCGGCTCCGCGAAGCGGTTGACGATCGAGCCGGTGACGGTCGCGCCCGCGGTCTTCTGCACGTGCAGGAAGAACAGCTTCCGCTTGGGCGGCCCCACGGGCGGGCGAGTATAGGTACGGGGTGCGCCACTAGGCTGGCGCGGTCGTGATCAGGGGAGGGCCCGCCGATTTCGAGGTCCCGCCGGAGTGGGAGCGGGTCGGCCAGCCCGAGGCGCTCGAGTGGTGGGAAGCTCGCCATCGCGAATACGACGGTTTCGAGGCGGTGGGCTACGCCGGTGCCGGTGAGGCGTACAACACCTGGCTCTACCGGCTGCGCGCTCACCTGTTCCGCCGCCATGTCGCGCCCCTCGTCGGCCCCGGCAGCTCGGTGCTCGACGTGGCCTCG
>DATFPJ010000119.1:0-7040 GCA_035264865.1 Solirubrobacterales bacterium | reverse complement strand
CCGGCGCTCCGCGGCAAGCGCGTCGCTCTCCCTGGTCAGCGCCTTCTCCTTGGCGAGGATCCGCTCGTTCGCGGCCGCCCACTCCTCCTGCGAAACAACCTTCGGGAGATTCATCCCTCTCTCCTCAGCTCTCGTTGGCGGGCGCTCCCTCATATCTCGCGTCGAATGTACCACAAAGTCCTAAAAGACAACTAAATCATTGTGTTCCACAACTCCAGGCGGTAGACTGCCCTCATGGCGCGAACGAGATCAGTCGAGGACGGATGCGGGATCGCCCACGCGTCCGATCTACTCGGGCAGCGCTGGGCGCTGCTCGTGGTCCGCGAGCTCCTGCTCGGGGCAAAGCGCTTCACGGATCTGCGGGCCGGCATCCCGGACATCAGCCCGAACGTCCTCGGCCAGCGACTGCGAGAGCTGGAGAAGTCCGGGATCGTGCGGCGGCGCAAGCTCGCCCCGCCCGCGGCCGTCCAGGTCTACGAGCTGACCGAGTGGGGCCGGCAGCTCGAGCCCGCGATCCTCGCGCTGGGACGATGGGCGAGCTCCTCGCCCTCATTCCCCAAGGGCGCCCCGATGGGTCCGGACGCGCTGCTGCTCGCGCTCAAGTCGTCGTTCGATCCGGGGAAGGCTGAGGGGGTCGCCCGGACCTACGAACTTCGGCTGGGCAAGGAGGAGCTTCCTTTCCGCATCGAGGTCTCTGACGGGCGCTTCGAGGCGGAACGCGGGGAGGCCAGCGAGCCGGATGCCGTGATCCGGAGCGATCCGGACGCGGTGGCGGGAATCGTCTTCGGCGAAAACCGGCTGCGGAAGGCGGTGGAAGCCGGGGACGTGAAGATCGACGGGAGCCGCCGCGCCGTCAATGCCCTGTTCCGGGCATTCGCTTGAGGAATTGCACCGACTTGACGGCCCCGACCCCCGTCATTGCCGGGTTTTCGAGTTAGCGCGCCGCTGACCAGGCCTACGACTCCGCCAGCAGATCCCGATACGCCCCGCGATGAAACAGCAGCGGCTGGCCCTCGCCCGCCTCGACCTCGAGCGCATTCCCGGTCAGGATCAGATGGTCGCCGCCGTCGATCAGATCGCGCAGCTCGCACGCGACCCAGAGGAGCGCCCCCGCAAGGCGCGGCAGCTCGAGGCGCTCCGACCACTCGACGTCCTCCCACTTCGTCGACTCGGGCTCCTTCGCGGAGAAGCGGCGCGCCAGCTCCTCGTGCCCGGCAGCGAGGGCGTTGACGCCGAACCGTCCCTGCGCCCGGACCGAGGCGAGGGTGCGCGAGCCGTGGTCCAGGCAGGCGAGCATCATGGGCGGTTCCAGCGACAGGGACGTGACCGCGTTGGCCGTCGCGCCCGAGGGGCCGGCGGAGCCGATGGCCGTCACCACGGTCACACCGGTCGCGTAGGCGCTCAGCGCCTGGCGGAACTCCTCTGGGGTCACGGCCACCTGCGGAACGCTACGCGACCCTCCCGATCAGCCTCCGCATATGATCCCGCCGCGTGCGAGGGGCATTGGCATTGATCGTAGTTGCCCTGCTTGCGACCGCCGCCGGTTGCGGCACCCAGGGCATCCAGGTTCCGGACGACGATCCGGACCACCAGGGTGCGCAGATCTTCGCCGAGCGGTGCTCGGGTTGTCATACGCTGACCCCGGCGGGGACCGAGGGCAGCGCCAACCGCAGCCAGCGGCAGCAGGGCCCGAACCTGGATCAGCGCAAGGAGACCCTCCAGGACGTGATCTACGCGATCCGCAACGGCGGGTTCTCCGGCGCGATCATGCCCCAGAACATCGTGGTCGGCGCCGACGCCGACAAAGTCGCCGCCTTCGTCGCCAAGTACTCGGGACAGGACGTCAGCGAGTCGCCGCGGCCGGCCTCGACGACCACCAGCGCCAGCTCCGCTCCGTAGATCCGGGGACCGAGCCACGCTCGACCTCAAGCAGATCCGCACCGATCCCGACGCCGTCCGTGCGGCGCTGGCCCGGCGCGGCGCCGCGGATCGGCTGGACGAGCTGATCGGGGTCGACGAGCGGCGGCGCGAGCTGAACACTCGGATCGACGCGATCCGCGCCGGCCAGAACGAGCTCTCCGGTGAGATCGAGGAGGCCGCGCGCGCCGGCAAGGTCGACGCCCCTGAGTTCGCCGAGGCCCGGGGGCGGTCGAGCGCGCTGAAGTCCGAGCTCAAGGAGCTCGAGCCGCAGCTCGGCGAGCTGGACGAGCGCCGAGACGAGCTGCTCGCGTCGCTGCCGAACATCCCGGATCCCGGCGCGCCCGACGGGGAGACCGAGGAGGACAACGTCACCCTCCGCGAGGTCGGCGAGCGCACGCGGTTCGACTTCGAGCCGGCCGACCACCTCGAGCTCGGTCAGCGCCACGGCTGGATCGAGATGGAGGCGGCGGCCAACGCCTCGGGGTCGCGGTTCGCCTACCTGCTCGGCGACCTCGTCCTGCTCGAGCTCTCACTGGTCCGCTTCGCGATGGAGCTGGTCCGCGATGAGGGCTTCGAGCCGGCGATCCCGCCGGTGCTGGTGCGCGAGCAGGCGCTCTTCGGCACGGGCTTCTTCCCGGGGGAGCGGGAGATGATCTATGAGGTCCAACGCGACGAGCTCTTCCTGGTCGGCACTTCGGAGGTCTCACTCGCGGCGCTCCACGCCGACCAGATCATGGAGGCGGCCGAGCTGCCGCGGCGCTATGCCGGCTTCTCGACCTGCTTTCGCCGGGAGGCGGGAGCCGCCGGCCGGGACACGCGCGGCATCTTCCGGGTCCACCAGTTCGACAAGGTCGAGATGTTCAGCTTCGTCGAGCCCGGCGCCTCGGCGGAGGAGCATGAGCGCCTGCTCGCCATCCAGGAGCGCATCCTCGGCGCCCTCGAGATCCCCTACCGGGTCGTCGACGTGGCGGTGGGAGACCTGGGCGCTCCCGCCGCGCGCAAGTTCGATTGCGAGGGCTGGATTCCGAGCCAGGATCGTTACCGAGAATTGACAAGCTGCTCGAGCACCACCGATTATCAGGCAAGACGCCTGTCCGCCCGATACCGTCCAGCGCAAGGTGAATCCCCGGAACCCGTGCACACTCTGAACGGAACCGCGGTGGCTGTCGGGCGCACTCTGATCGCGCTGCTGGAGAACGGACAGAGGGAGGACGGAAGCGTGGATCTTCCCGCGGCTTTGCAGGAATTCGGTGCTCCAGAAAGGATCCCCACATAGATGAGCTCCTCATCTCCCAAGCGAGTAGTGCTCTGTGACGACCACGAGATCGTCCGCGAGGCGATCAAGGCCCGGATGGCGCCCGTCGAGGGCGTCGAGATCGTCGGCGAGGCCGAGACCGGCGAGGAGCTGGTCGACAAGGTCCAGGAGCTCGAGCCCGACGTCTGCATTGTCGACGTCGAGCTCCCGGGCAAGGACGGCATCGACGCGACGAAGGACGTTCTCAAGGTTCGCCCCGAGACCCGGGTGATCATCTTCACCGCCCACGCCCAGCCCGACCTGCTGACGCTCGCGCTGCGCGCGGGCGCCTCCGGCTACGTGCTCAAGTCGGCGCCGAGCGAGGACATCGCACGGGCGATCGAGGTGGTCGCGGGAGGCGGCACCTTCGTCGGCACCGAGCTTGGCCAGGGAGCGGGGGAGGTCGAGAAGCTGCTCGAGCTGACCCCCCGCGAGCGTGAGATCCTCGAATTGCTCGCAGAGGGCCTGCGCGTCAAGCAGATTGCGGACCGGCTCTCGCTCAGCCCCGCCACGGTCCACACCCACGTCCGCAACGCGATCGCGCGGATGGAGGTCGACACGCGGACCGAGGCGGTCGCACTCGCCGTGCGCTTCAGCTACCTGGGAGCGGGAGGGAAGGTCTAGCGGCCACCAGGCCGCCCCACCATGAGCGAGGGGCGGAGAGGAGTTATGGGGGGCGGCCGCCTGTGGCCGCGATCTGATGGCGAAGCCGTCTAGGACTGCGGGGACGAAGCCGTCTACGACTCGGCCTCGTCCTCCGGGTCGAACTCGAGCGCGCACCCGTTGATGCAGTAGCGCAGCCCGGTCTTGTCGGCGGGGCCGTCGTCGAAGACGTGGCCGAGGTGGGCGTCGCAGCGTGAGCAGAGCACCTCGGTGCGCCGCATCAGGAAGCTGTTGTCCTCCTCGGTCTCGACCTTCTCCTCGTCCATCGGCGCGTAGAAGCTCGGCCAACCGGTGCCGGAGTCGAACTTCGTCTCCGCGCTGAACAGCGGCTCGCCACAGGCCACGCAGCGGAACGTGCCCGGGTCCTTGACGTCGTTGAGCTCACTGGAGAACGGCGCCTCGGTGCCCTTCTTGCGCACGACCTCGTACTGCTCGGGCGTGAGCTCGTGGCGCCACTCCTCCTCGCTCTTCTTGACCTTCTCCAAGTCCTTCACCTCACTTCGGTGGGTTCTGACCAGCTTAGTCCGGTCGCTACTAAGTCCTTTCTGGGCGTGAGCCGTTACGGGTCGCTCATGCGTCGCGACTAGGCTCCGCGCGTGCCGGAGTCCTTCTACGAGCCCGATGGCGACGCCTACGTCGCAACCGAGGCGACCCGAGGACCCTGGGACCCCGGTGCGCAGCATGCCGGCCCGCCCGCCGCGCTGATCGGCCGCGAGGTGGAGCGGCTCGGGGGCGGCCGGATGGGTGGAGGCGAGGGACCGCCGGCCCAGGTCGGCAGGATCACCTACGAGATCCTGCGCTCCGTACCGATCGCCAGGCTCCGGGTTGAGGCAGAGATCGTCCGCCCGGGGCGCCGCGTGGAGATGTTCGCGGCGACGCTCACGGACGAAGGCGGTGAGGTACTGGTCCGCGCCCGCGGCTGGCGCCTGCGCACCGATCAGGTCAGCTTCGAGACGCCGCCCGGATTGCCGTCCGGCCCTCCCGGCCCGGACGAGGCCGAGCCCGGCCACTTCCCCGACATCGGATACGACGTCGGCTACCACGCGGCGATGGACTACCGCTTCGCGGAGGGCGCCTTCGCCGACCGCGGACCCGCAACCGTCTGGATGCGGATGGGAGTGCCGCTCGTGCCCGGCGAAGAGCCGAGCCCGCTCCAGCGCGTCCTGGTCGCGGCCGATTCCGGCAACGGGGTCAGCGTGGCACTCGACTGGACGCGCTACCTGTTCATCAACGTCGATCTCACCGTCCACCTGCACCGGATGCCGGAGGGCGAGTGGGTCTGCCTCGACGCGGTCACGCTGCCGGAGACGACCGGGATCGGGATGTCCGATACGCGCCTCTTCGACGAGCGCGGGCCGATCGGGCGCGGCGTGCAGACGCTTCTCGTCGCCGAGCGCTGATCGACGGCGTGCATCCCCGGCTGCCGCATCCGCCACCGGCCCGTGAGAAACTAGGGTTTCCGGGCGGGACTACGGAGACAGGGATGCCGCGACTCACGGACAGAAGCTGCAGGGCAGGCCGGCGCGCGCTGGCGGCGACTGTCGTCGCGGTGCTCGGACTCGCGGTGGTCGGGTCCGGCTCGGCTCTGGCGGGCCCGGACCAGCTCAAGGGCGGCTCAGTGGTCATGCAGCTGCAGAGCTCCCGCGGTCTCAAGCTGAAGCCGAGAACAGTCACGCTGCCGATCACGAGCGGCGCCATCGATCCCGTGGACGGATCCGGCACCGCTCAGGTCTTCGGCGGGTTCAGGGCGAAGCGGGGCAAGGGCAAGGCCAAGGTCAAGCTCACCAATCTGACACTCGGCCCGAATGGAGGGCCGGGCACCATCTCGGCCAGGATCGGCAAGACGACGGTGGCCTCTTTCGCGACGCTCGCCGGCGGCACGGTCGCGCGCAGCGGCTGGGGGGCGACGATCTCGAACATCCGCGCGACCTTCGCGCGCAAGGGCGCGCTGGCGCTCAACCATGCGCTCTCACCGCGGAAGCGCAAGGGGGCGAAGAAGTCGGCCCGGGGCGGGGTCAAGGCCGGTCAGGCCCTGGGAACGGTCGTCTCGGTGACGACCGACCCGCTCACGGTCGACGTCGTCCCGAACACCGGGACGCTGACCCTGCATACGGACCTGGGCGGCGCCTTCGCGAGCAAGCTTCCCGAGCACTGCATCTCGCCGCTGACGGGCGGCGTCGCGCCGATAGCCCCGGCGACTCAGTCGCTGAGCGACTTCAGCTTCCCCGTGGCGGGCGGCATCGCCGCGCCCGACTTCAGCGCGGGGGAGGTGCTCACCGCCGGGGGTCAGACGCTCACCAAGAACAGCACGCCGCTCCTCACTCCGAGCAACTGCTCGAGCAGCGGGCCGGCCGACGGCACTCAGCTGATCAGCACCGAGATCGGCGTCGCCTTCAATCCGGACGCCCTGCGGTCTCTCCCGACTCTGCCCACGGGCACGCTTCCGCGTGCCCCCCTCGCCACGATCGACTTCTCCACCGGGTCGCGCTCCGTCGATCCCGCCACGCATGAGCTCACCATCACCGGCGCGACCGTCGGCCTTGCCGACCTCGCGGCGCTCACCCTCAATCAGCTCTTCCCCACGCGCTCGGGCTCTGCGAGTGACGACTTCGCCGCCGGCGACGTCATCGGCACCATCGATCTGACCGGCGTCAAGCTGCGCTAGCGGAGGGGGAGGGATTCGAACCCCCGGACCGGGAGGACCCGGTCAACAGCTTTCAAGGCTGCCGCAATCAACCAGACTCTGCCACCCCTCCGGGTGGGGAGAAGGCTAGTCGCCGTTTGAGCCTGAGCGTCCGTCGTTGGGCGGGCTGCGGACGATCACTCCTACAATCGGCCGTGTGGTCGCCTCCGGCGGCCGCAGTCCCCGGAGAGGTGGCCGAGCGGCTGAAGGCACTCGCCTGCTAAGCGAGTAGGGGGCTAATAGCTCTCTCGAGGGTTCGAATCCCTCCCTCTCCGTTCCCATGGGCTTCCTTGCGCTGATCGCGGCGGCCGCGATCGCCGCCTCCTCGAACAGTGGCAATGGGGCGGTCGAAGCCTTCCGGGCGAGCGTCCCGCTGCCGCGCACAGAGCTCCGGTCGCCCCCGGATCGGATCGGCGGCCCGAGCTTTCCGCTCGCCACGGTCAGGCCCGGGCATCGCGTGGCGCTGCGGTCCTCTCCGGG
>DATFPJ010000118.1:0-4623 GCA_035264865.1 Solirubrobacterales bacterium | reverse complement strand
CATCTCGATGGAGGACCTTGGCGGCGCCAAGGTCCACTGCCGCAAGTCGGGAGTCGGCGACCTGGAGGTGAAGGACGACCAGGAGTGCATCCAGGTCGTCAAGGACTACCTCTCCTACTTCCCCTCGAACTGCGAGGAGCGCCCGCCGCTCCGCGAGACCGCCGACCCCGACGACCGCATGTCGGAGAAGCTGCTCGACATCGTCCCGGAGTCACCCCGGCACCCCTACGACATGTACGACGTGATCCGGGAGATCACGGACGACGGAGAGATCTTCGACATCAAGCCCAAGTTCGCGAAGACGATCATCACCTGCTTCGCGCGGTTCGGCGGGCAGCCGGTCGGAATCGTCGCCAACCAGCCGAAGCAGCTCGGAGGGATCCTCGAGAACGACTCGGCCGACAAGGCGGCGCGGTTCATCAACCTCTGCGACGCCTTCAACATCCCGCTCGTCTTCCTGCAGGACGTGCCGGGGTTCATGGTCGGCTCGAAGGTCGAGCACGCCGGGATCATCCGCCACGGCGCCAAGATGCTCTACGCGGTCTCACGGGCGACCGTGCCGAAGGTGACGGTCGTCGTCCGCAAGGCCTACGGCGCCGGCTACTACGTGATGAACGGCAAGGCCTACGAGCCCGACCTGATCGTCGCCTGGCCCTCGGCGGAGATCTCCGTGATGGGGGCGGAGGGCGCGGTCAACATCATCGGCCGCTCGGCGATCGAGGCCTCCGACGACCCGGAGGCGACCCGGGAGAAGATGCTCGAGGCCGTCCGCGAGCAGATCGATCCGTACATCCCCGCCGGCAACGCGATGATCGACGACATCATCGATCCGCGCGAGACGCGGCCGACGATCATCCGCGGCTTGCGGATGGCGGCGAGCAAGCGGATCCAGCGGCCCCACAAGAAGCATGGGGTGATGCCCGTATGAGTCGGTTTGAAGACCCCGTGATCATCAGCTGCTCGATCTCGGGCGCGATCGCCAATCGCGACCAGTGCCCCGCGATCCCGTACACCCCCGAGGAATACGCCGCCGAGGCGCGGCGGGCGGTCGACGAGGGCGCTTCCCAGATCCACATCCACGCCCGTACCCCCGACGGCACTCCCTCGTACGAGATCGAGGATTTCCAGGCGATCACCGAGGCGATCAGGGCCGAGGTCGACGACGTGATCATCAACTACTCGACCGGTGCGATCGGCGTCCCGATCGAGAAGCGGCTCGCGTACCTACGCGCCCTCCGGCCCGACGTCGCGGCCCTGAACATGAGCTCGATGAACTACGCCAAGTACTCGCACCGCCGCAAGGCCTTCGTGTTCAAAGCCGTCTTCGAGAACAGCTTCGACACGATCACCCAGTTCCTGAGCGAGATGAATGAGCTCGGGATACAGCCCGAGCACGAGTGCTTCGACGCGGGCCACGTCGCGAACCTCGATCCGTTCCTCGACATGGGCCTGCTCGAGCCTCCGCTGCAGATCTCCCTGGTGATGGGGGTCAACGGCGGGATCCGGCCTAACGCGCGCAACGTCGCCTTCATGTCGGAGCAGATCCCCGGCGGCCCGGAGGGACCGAACAACTGGCAGGTGATCGGGGTCTCGCGCGACCAGTGGAAGCTGCTCGCGGCCGCGCTCAACCTCGGCGGCAATGTGCGCGCCGGCCTCGAGGACAACCTCTATCTGCCGAACGGCGAAATGGCGAAGTCGAACGGGGAGCTGATCTCCAAGGCGCGCCAGATGGCCGAGGACGTCGGGCGGCGGGCGGCGACCGTCGCGGAGGCCCGCGAGTTGCTCGGCATTCCGAAACGAGAGGAGCCGACACGGCGCGAGATGCTGGTGCATCCGATCGAGACGTCCGAGGCCGCCGAATGAGCGCCCTGCCGCTCTCGGACGTCAAGGTCCTCGACCTCACCAGGCTGCTCCCGGGCGGCTTCTGCACCCTGCTCCTCGCCGATCTCGGCGCTGACGTGATCAAGGTCGAGGACACCGGCCAGGGCGACTACGTCCGCTGGGCCCCTCCCTACTACGGCAGCGACGAGCACACCGGGCTCGGCACCCGCTCGGCGATCTACCTGTCGCTGAACCGCAACAAGCGCTCGATCCGGCTCGACCTGAAGCAGGAGCGGGGAAGGCAGGCTCTCCTGAAGCTCGCCGAATCCGCCGACGTGCTGGTCGAGAGCTTCCGGCCGGGCGTGCTCGAGCGGCTGGGCGTCGGCTACGAGGTGTTGCGCCAGGCGAATCCGGCGCTGGTCTATTGCCCGATCACCGGCTACGGCCAGGACGGTCCCAACCGCGACCGCGCCGGCCATGACCTGAACTACCTCGGCCTGAACGGAGTCCTCGGCCTGAGCGGGGACGCGGGCGGGCCGCCGATCCAGTCCGGCGCGCAGATCGCCGACCTGGGCGGCGGCGCGCTGATGGCCGCGGTCGGGATCCTCGCCGCGCTGCACGAGGCCCGCCGGAGCGGCGAGGGCCAGATGGTCGACATCTCTATGACGGACGGCTCGCTGGCCTGGCTGGCGATGGAGGCCGGGCGCTACTTCGGCTCCGGCGAGGTCCCCAGGCGCGGCGAGGTGATGCTGTCCGGAGGGATCATCTGTTACCGCCCCTACGAGGCCAAGGATGGCTGGGTCACCTGCGGGGCGCTCGAGCCGAAGTTCTGGGCCGGCTTCTGCAAGGGGGTCGGGCGTGAGGACCTGATCGAGCATCAGTTCGAGAAGCCCGATTCCGACGCTCATCGCGAGGTCGCCGAGATCTTCAAGACCAAGACGCGCGAGGAGTGGCGCGCGTTCAACGACGAGCACGACGCGATGATCGAGCCGATCCTCGACCTCGACGAGGCGCTCGAGTCCGCGCTTGTGCGCGAGCGCGAGATGGTGATCTCCTACGAGCAGCCGGAGTTCGGCGAGGTGAGACAGCTCGGCTTCCCGATCAAGCTCTCGCGGACGCCGGCGGAGGTGCACCGCCCGGCGCCGGCGCTCGGGGAGCACACGATGGAGGTGCTGACCGACGCGGGCTACTCGTCCGAGGAGGTCCAGGCGCTGGAGGAATCGGGGGCCGCCAAGGGCCTCGACACAGCGCAGCCGCAGGAGCAGTTCCTCGCATGAGCGCAGCCAAGGCACAGACGAAGAACGACGAGATGCTCCGAATGGGCGAGCTCGCGCGTGCGTCCGGAGTCTCCGCCGCGACCATCAAGCACTACCTGCGCGAGGGTCTCTTGCCCGAGCCGGTCAAGACCTCCCGCAACATGGCGTACTACCCGGCGGAGTTCGTCGACCGGATCCGGATGATCAAGCAGCTCCAGGAGGAGCGCTACATGCCCCTCCGCGTGATCAAGGACCTCCTCGAGGAGGATCCCGACCGGGCGCGGGCGCTGATCGAGCTGGGGGACAAGCTGCTCGAGCACGCGCTCGCCAGCGAAAGCGAGCGGATCGGGGTCGCGGAGGTCGGCGAGCGCTACGACATCCCGCGCGACGTGCTCGACCGGCTCGCGGAGCTCGAGGTGCTCACACCGGACAAGCAGGGCTACTCGCCCACGGACGTGCGGATCGTCGAGGCGATCAGCCGCTTCCGCGCCGGCGGGTATGAGGAGCGCATCGGGTTCACCGTCTACGACACCCTTCGCTACAAGGAGGCGATGGCCGCGCTGGTCAAGCAGGAGGTCGACGTGCTGATGGAACGGCTCGCCGGCGAGATGGACACCGACGAGGCCATGGCGCTGATCGAGGCTGGGACCCAGCCGCTCAACGATCTGCTCGCCGCGATGCACACCAAGGCGCTGGTGGCCGAGCTCGAGCGCAGGCGCGGCTCGGATGCCGCCTCCGACGGCAGGGACGCAAGCTCGAGCGGCTAGCCGGTGGTGGCGACGCTCGCGATCTGGATGCTGATCGCGTTCGGTGTGCTCACCTTCGGCGTCCGCGTCGCGGTCCAGCTGCGGCGCACCGGCAGCACCGGCCTGATCGGATTGCGGGAGGGCGCCGGCTTGGCGGACT
The DNA here is from genome assembly GCA_035264865.1 of Solirubrobacterales bacterium. GTDB lineage: Bacteria > Actinomycetota > Thermoleophilia > Solirubrobacterales > 70-9 > DASUPK01. The sequence goes on along the minus strand of DATFPJ010000118.1, from coordinate 640 downwards.
GGCTGAGCGGAATCCTCTTCATCGGCGGGATGGCGATGGGCGCGGGCTCCCCGGTCCTCGTGCTGACCGACGTCCTCCACCCGATCTCGGGGATCGACGTCGGCGGACTGCACGCCATCGGAATCGCGCTCGCGGCGATCGGCGGCCTAGCCGTGTTCGGGGCGCAGCTCGGCATGGGGGAGTCCTGGCGGATCGGGGTCAGCGATGAGGAGCGCACCGACCTCGTCACCGGTGGCTGGTTCGCCGTCTGCCGGAACCCGATCTACACCTCGATGATCGTCGGATGGACCGGATTCGCGCTGATGGTGCCGACCTGGCCGGCTCTAGCTGCGGTCCTCGCAATTGCCCTTGCTCTCGAGCTCCAGGTGAGGGCGGTCGAGGAGCCCTACCTGCTGCGCACCCACGGCGACTCCTACCGCGCCTATGGCGCCAGGGTCGGCCGTTTCGTGCCGCGGGTGGGCCTGTTCCGCTAGTCGCCCTCGAGCAGGTCCATGTCCGCGAGCGTCGCTCGGATGCCCGCTTCGAGCGGGGTGGTCTTCCAGCCGAGCTCCCGCTGCGCCTTGGAGGAATCGGGGCGGACCTGCCAGAGGAAGTAGTGCAGCTGGCCGCGCGGCAGGAGCGGAGGACGGCGGATGACCCG
>DATFPJ010000117.1:0-2830 GCA_035264865.1 Solirubrobacterales bacterium | reverse complement strand
CGCGACGCCCGCCTCGGCCCGATCGGGGGAGGCACCGACGAGGTGATGAAGGAGATCCTCGGCAGGCAGCTCGGCCTGTAGCTCACCAACGCATGTGGCCAGCGGCGGCCGCAGCTCCCCGTTCCGTGAGGCCGGTCACATGACCGCTCAATCTGGGGCCGAGTAAGGGTCATCCCCAATTGAAGTGGCGAGGCGCGGCGTCCATCCTGCGGCCTCCGCATCCGGAAGAGCAAACACCGAAACCGACAGGAGGGAACCTCGTGTCCTCGCTCACCCGCTGGGTCCTGGCCCACAAGCGCATCGTCCTCGTCAGCTGGCTCGTCCTCACGGTCGCCGGAATCGCCGCCTCGGGCCCGGCCTCGAGGGCGCTCGATCAGGAGTTCTCCGTGCCCAAGAAGGAGGGCTGGGAGACCAACGAGGCGATCGCGCGCCACTACAACGGCACCGGCGGCGACACCGCACCCCTGGTCACGGTCGCGAAGCTCCCGAACGGCGAGTCCGTCGATTCGCCTCGGGTGAAGTCGGACCTGACCCAGGTGGATTCGAGGCTCGCGAAGGCCCTGCCGGGGGCGCGGATCGCCTCCTACGCCGCCACCGGCGATCGGACCTTCGTCTCGGATGACGGTCACACCACCTTCGCAGTCGTCTATCCGCAGCCGGACCCCGACTCGGCCTTCGGGGACAACCCTGATGCCGAGAAGCACGCGCGCTCGGCGATCTCGGGCGCCACCGTGGGCGGCGCGCCGGTCCACCTGACCGGGTTCGACGCGCTCGCAGAGGCGAGCGGCGGAGGGGATGGTCCGGGCGTACTGCTCGAGGCCGTGCTCGGGGGGCTCGGGGCCCTGATCGTGCTCAGCTTCGTCTTCGCCTCCTTCCTCGCGATCGTGCCGATCCTGATGGCGATCGCGTCGATCATGACCACCTTCCTGCTGTTGCTCGGGCTGACGGAATTCACCGACGTCTCGCCGATCGTGCAGTTCCTGGTCGCCCTGGTCGGACTCGGGGTGGCGATCGACTACTCGCTGCTGGTCGTATCGCGCTGGCGTGAGGAGCGCTCGCACGGACGCAGCGGCGATGAGGCGGTGCAGCGCGCGATGGAGACGGCCGGGCGGGCCGTCGTCTTCAGCGGCATCACGGTCGCGATCGGGCTCCTCGCGCTGATCGCGCTGCCACTGCCGTTCCTCCGGTCGATGGGCTACGGCGGGATGCTGATCCCGCTGGTCTCAACCCTGGTGGCGATCACCCTGCTTCCGGTGATCCTGGCGAAGCTCGGGCCGCGGCTCGACTGGCCGCACCGGCGCACGGATGACCGAGCGAGCCGGGCGTGGACCCGCTGGGCCGAGGCAGTGTCGCGGCGGCGCTGGGTGGCCGCCGGTGCCGGTATGGCGGTGATCCTCGCGCTCGCCTTCGCCGCGACCAACCTGCAGCTCGGGACATCGGACGCGAACACGATCGCCAAGGAGGGCGATGCGAAGCGGGGCCTGACGGCTCTCGAGGACGCCGGGATCGGCGAGGGATCGATCCTGCCGCACGAGATCCTGGTCTCGGGGAAGACCGATCCCACCAAGGTTGCCCATGCGCTCAGCGAGGTCGACGGAATCCATGGCGCCGTCGCCCCGAGCGGTCCCGAGTGGAACCGCGACGGGACGCACATCGTCGAGGCGATCCCGGTCCCGGACAGCGGCACCGGCGCCGGACGGGACACGCTCGATGAGGTCCGGGACGCGGCGCACTCCACCGGTCCGGACGTCCGGGTCGGCGGCGGACCCGCCGCGAACCAGGACTTCATCGACGCGGTCTACGGCAGCTTCCCGCTGATGATCGCCCTGATCGCGATCACGACGTTCATCCTGCTGGCGCGGGCGTTCCGCTCGCTGCTGCTGCCGCTGAAGGCGATCATTCTCAACATCCTCAGCGTGGCCGCCGCCTGGGGCGTCCTGGTCCTGGTCTGGCAGGAGGGCTACGGCTCCGAGGCGATCTGGGGCATCCAGGCGACCGGCTCGATCCAGTCGTGGATGCCGCTGATCATCTTCGCCTTCCTCTTCGGCCTCTCGATGGACTACGAGGTGTTCATCCTCTCCCGGATGCGGGAGGAGTACGACCGCACGGGCTCCACCGGCGAGGCCGTCGTCCAGGGGATCGGCCGCACCGGAAGGCTGGTCACCAGCGCGGCCCTGATCCTGTTCCTCGCGTTCACGTCCATGGCCTCGGGCCCCGACACCGGCGTGAAGATGTTCGCGACCGGGCTCGCCGCCGGGATCCTGATCGACGCGACGGTGATCCGGGCGCTGATCGTGCCGGCGGTGATCTCGCTGATGGGACGCTGGAACTGGTGGCTGCCCACCTGGCCCGCCCGCATGCTCCGCGTGGAGCCCTCCCTGCCCCGGAGGGTGGCCGCCGGGGAGGCCGAGGGCTGAGCTGAACGGGGGCCCGGCCGGCCTGGCCGGACGGGCCCCCGCGCTAGCTTTGCGCCGTGAGGCGCATCTTCATAGCGATCGCCGCCGGGATCGCCCTGGCGGACGCCTCGATCGTCACGCTCGGCCTGCCGTCGATCCGCGTCGAGCTGGAGGCGACCGTGGTTCAGGTCGCCCTGGTGCTGCTCGTCTACACGGCGGCGCTGGCGCTGGCGCTCCTGCCCGGCGCCTGGCTTGCTCGCCGATACGGCGACGCGCGCGTCGGCGCCGCCGGCTTCGCCCTGTTCCTCGCGGCGTCCCTCGGATGCGGCGCCTCGGGCTCTCTGACCCTGCTGCTCGTCCTGCGCGGTGTCCAGGCGCTGGGCGCGGCCGGCGGGCTGGTGTCCGCTTTCGCGCTGCTCGACGGTGGCCGGCCC
>DATFPJ010000116.1:0-9804 GCA_035264865.1 Solirubrobacterales bacterium | reverse complement strand
CATGGAGAACCGGGGAGGACCGGGGCGTGAGCGACGAGTTGCCCACCCGTCTCAACGACGCCGGGAAGCTCGAACTCGACGTGGACGGCCGACCCGTGGCGGTCACCAACCTCGACAAGCTGATGTACCCGGCGACCGGCTTCACGAAGGCCGACGTGATCGCCTACTACGCCCGGATCGCGCCGGTGCTGCTGCCGTACGTTCGCGACCGGCCGCTCACTCTCAAGCGCTTCCCGGACGGCGTGGGCGGCGCGTACTTCTACGAGAAGCGCTGCCCGAGCCATCGCCCGGAGTGGGTCGAGACCATCCCGATCTGGACCGAGCGCGCCGAGGAGGAGTTCGACTACTGCACCATCACCGAGCCGGCGACGCTGGTCTGGCTCGCGAACCTGGCCGATCTCGAGATCCACCCGTTCCTCGGCACGCGCGACCATCTCGACCGCCCGACCTGGATGGTCCTCGACCTCGATCCGGGAGCTCCCGCGGGCCTGCTCGATGCGTGCCAGGTGGCCCTCTGGCTCCGGGGAATGTTCGATCAGCTCGAGCTCGAGGTCTTCGTCAAGTCCTCCGGCGGCAGGGGCATTCACCTGCTGGTACCGCTCAACGGCGCCCGGACCTACGAGGAGGTGCAGCCGTTCGCGCGCGGAGTCGCGGAGACGCTCGAACGGCGGTTCGCGGAGAGGGTCGTATCGACGCAGAGCCGGACCAAGCGGCCGGGCAAGGTCCTGATCGATTGGAGCCAGAACGCGCGCCACAAGACGACCGCCGCCGTGTACTCGCTGCGGGCCCGCGACCGCCCCACGGTGTCGATGCCGCTGGAGTGGGACGAGGTCGAGCGGGCGGTCCAGGACGACGATCCGGCGAGGCTGATCTTCGACGCAGGCGAGACGATCGCTCGCGTCGAGGAGCGCGGCGACCTCTTCGAGCCGCTGCTGTCGCTGACTCAGGAGCTGCCGGACGCCTGAGCGTCGGCCGGCGGCAGGAGCTGATCCAGCCGGCAGGAGCCCGGTTCGCGATCGGGCCGCCAGCGGACGAAACGAGCAGGATGGCGGAAGCGCAGATGATCCAGCTGCTCGTAGCGCACCTCGCAGACCCGGCTCGGGTGGACGGGGAACCAGTCGAGGGGCATCTCGCCGGGGGTCCAACGCCCGGCCGCGCCGGGCAGCCTGCCCTGCGGCCCGCCCGCGAGCAGGAAGCCGTTCTGCCAGGGATGCCCCTCCAGCGGTCTCTCGAGCTCGCGCAGCTCGCTCATCAGCTCCTCGCCGGCGCGGCGACTGAACGCCCCGGCCACACCGACATGCTGCAGCGTCCCGTCGTCGTCGAAGAGTCCCAGCAGCAGCGAGCCGAGTTCGGGCCGATCGCCGCGCAGCCGATAGCCCGCTACGACGCAGTCGGCCGTCTGCTCGAGCTTCACCTTCAGCATCGCCCTCGCGCCCGGCCGGTAGGGCGCTTCGGGATCCTTCGCCATCACGCCGTCCACTCCCGCGCCGGGGTAGCGGCGGAGCCAGATCTCTGCCTCGTCGGGGTCGGCGGTGATCGGCGTCGCGCACACTCGGTCCTCGCGCGTCGGCAGCAGTGACTCAAGGGCGCTCCGCCGCTCGCGGAAGGGGCGATCCGCATACGGCCGGCCGTCAAGGGCGAGGAGGTCGAATGCGATCAATCGCGCCGGCGCCGCGCGGCTGAGCTGAGCCGCGCGCGAGGCGGCGGGGTGAAGACGCGACATCAGCACCGCGAAGTCGAAGATCCCGTTCCGGACGAGGACGATCTCACCGTCGAGGATCAGGTCTCCACCGGGCAGCGCGGTGAGGTCCTCGACCAGCTCCGGGAAGTAGCGGGCCAGCGGCCGGCCGTGCCGCGAGAACAAGTCGACCTCGTCGCCCGAACGCGCAACCAGGCAGCGGAAGCCGTCCCATTTGGGCTCATACAGATACCCCTCGCGCGGCAGCTCGCGCACGAGCCTGCCGAGCATCGGGCGAAGCTGAGTGGCTGCTGGGGCCATCCCAGCCAGGGTAGGCGCGCCGGTGCGCTAGTCCACCAACCGGCGGCTCACCGCCCAACGGCTGAGCTCGTGGCGGTTCGACAGCTGCAGCTTGCGGAGCACCGAGCTGACGTGCGCCTCGACCGTCTTCACGGAGATGTTGAGGCGGAGCCCGATCTCCTTGTAGAGGTAGCCGCGGGCGATGTAGCGGAGCACCTCGCGCTCGCGAGCGGTGAGCTGGTCGAGCTCTGGATCGACCTCCTCCGCGGGTAGGTCCCCCGCGAAGGCGTCTAGCACGAAGCCGGCGAGCCTCGGCGAGAAAACGGCATCGCCATCGCCGACGCGCCGCACCGCGTCGGCGAGCTCCTCGCCCGTGATCGTCTTGGTGACGTAGCCGCGGGCCCCGGCCCGGACGATCGCGATCACATCCTGCGGATCGTCTGAGACCGACAGCGCGAGGAAGCGCTGCTGCGGCCGGGCCTTCGAGACCTGCTCGATCACCTGGACGCCGCCGCCGCCCGGCATGTGGACGTCGAGCAGGACCACGTCCGGCTCGAGCTCGGTGATCGCGCGCACGGCGTCCTCGACGGTCTCGGCCTCGCCTCGAACCTCGACCATGCCCTCGAGCTCGGCCTTCACGCCCGAGCGGAAGATCCCGTGGTCATCGACGATCACGACCGAGGGGGTGCTCATCGGCGCGCCCTCATGGTCAGCTCGACCTCGGTGCCGTCGCCCGGCTCGCTGTGGATCTTCGCCTTGCCGCCGTACCTCTCCATTCGTCCGATTATCGACTCGCGGACGCCATGCCGATCGTTGGGTATCGCCCTCGGATCGAAGCCGGGACCCCGGTCGTCGATGAAGACCCGCGCGCTGCCGTTCTCGATCTCGGCATAGAGGCGAACCGGCCCACCCTTCGAGGCGAACTTCGCTGAGTTGGTGAGCGCCTCCCGGCTGGCCGCGACCAGCGCTTCGAGGCGCTCGTCGAGTGGGGCGTCGCCGACTACCACGGCCTCGATGGGGGCTCCGTGAGAGTCCTCGATCTCCGCCGCGGCCGCTCGAAGGGCATCGGAGAGGCGCTCATCAGGCCGGCTCGGCGCGGTGTCCGAAAGCCATTCGCGAAGGTCGCGCTCCTGACGACGGGCGAGCAGCGCAACCTGCTCGGGATCGTCGGCGCGCTTCTGGATCAACGCGAGGGTCTGGAGCACCGAATCGTGCAGGTGGGCGGCTACCGCTGAGCGCTCGTCGGCACGGGCCCGTGCCACACGCTCCGATCCGAGACGCCTCACCATTGCGAGCCAGAACGGTGCGGAGATCAGCATCAGCGCGATCGTCACGACGAGGGCCGCCAGGGCTACCTTCCCCACGGCTTCGAGGGAGCCAGTGGCCCAGACGTAGAGCAGGCCGGCGCCGAGCAGGATCCCGAGCGCGAAGCCGATCTTGGAGATCCGACTCGCCTCCCGGCCCAAGGCGGCCGTCGCCAAGTCCTCCTCCTCAGCTTCGGGCTCCGCGTCACGGCGGGCGATCCGGCGGCTGAACGAGCTTCCGATCAGCGCGAGCAGGACACAGAGAGCCAGACCGAAGAGTGACTGCGCCCCGTTCAGGTCGAGCGCCCCATTCGACTGCAGAAGCAGGAACACGCCGAGGACCAGGACAGCCGTCCCGGTCCCCAGCGTTCCCAGATTTGGCTTATTCACCTACCGCATACCTGCCTTTGCGCAGCTTCCTCTTTGGTGTGGTGGTCGTAGTCGAAGCCGCGACTGTCGATCTCGTCTGGGGCCTCATCGGTGACGAGGAGCTGACCCAGCTGGATGTCGGCGTCGATGTCGAGCCGCGGAGCGTCGCTGGTCGGGGTTCCGAGGTCCACGTCGGGGTCGATCCCGTGGCTGACCTGACCACCGACGATCAGCTCTCCCGCCTTGCCGGTGGCATCCCCGACGATGCAGACCTGCGGGGGCACCGAGACGATCATCTGCCCCATGCCGAGGTGGGAGGAGACTGCGATCGTCTCGCCCTTCTTCCAGGGCAGTTGACGGACATCGACCGTGAGCTGACCGGTGCCGAGCTTGTAGCCCTCGGCCGGGATGTCCGCCGCAACTGTGGGGGTGTACGTCCGCTCCCCGACCGAGTTGTCGAACTCGATGTCCGCGGCGGCGATGCCCCCGGCGGGGATGCCGAGCACGAGTGCCAGCACCAGGAGAGGGGGCGTCGCCCGCCGCCTGACGTCGGGTGCGAACGCCGCTGCGACCAGCGCGAGGCCGAGGAAGATCACCGTCACGGCGATCGCCGTCCCGTGGCCGGTCGCCGTGACCCAGGCGCTGGCTGCGGCCAGTCCCAGGGCGACGCAGAGGCCGATCGCGACCAGCAAGCAGACAAGCGCCACCTTGCCGAGCCGGGCCCAGACACTCTCATCGACCGGCTTTCCGGAGCCGTCGTCCTCCGGGAGGGCGATGGCCAGGACCAGGTAGGCCAGCACCCCGGCGCCGCCGAACAGGCTGACGACCACGAACGCGAGCCGCACCAGGGCCGGGCTGAATCCGAGATGCTCCGCGAGCCCGCCGGCCACGCCCCATAGCCAGCGGTCGCTACGCGAGCGGAGCAGTGGGCGGCGCGGGCCGACGGCCGTCTCGTCGGTCTTCTGTTCTTCGGTCTTATCTGATCTGTCGTTTGCCATGTGATGACCATGACGGCAGCCGCGCCCGCCGTCTATCGGGAATGGCCCCTAGTGCACCCGAATCCGTCCTCTAGGCTCGAGGCATGGAGCGGCGCATCGTGGGCAGCCACTTCAACAAGGACGGTAAGCCCAAGCGGGGCTACACGAGCGAAGCGGTGGTCCGGGCCGAGGCGGCGCGGCTGGGCATGACCTACTACCGCTGCGACTTCTGCGACCGCTTCCATCTGGCCAGCAAGCCATAAGCTCCGGCGGCGATGTCGAATCCGCTGGTCGACCGGAGCTGGCCGGTTCTCAGCCATCTCGTTGGGGGTCACACCGCGGTGTACCGCGCCACCCGTGGCTTGATCGGGCACCGCGTTCCCGGAGCCCCGCCGATGCTCCTGCTCGACCATGTGGGAGCCAGGTCGGGGAAGGTCCGCACCACGCCTCTCGCCTACCTGCGGGATGGCGAGAATGTCGTGCTCGTCGCCTCCAAGGGCGGCCATCCGCGCAACCCCGCCTGGTTCCACAACCTGATGGCGTACCCGGACACCACGATCCAGGTCGGCTCGGAACGCCGCGCCGTGCACGCCCGGGTCGCCGACGGCGAGGAACGCGACAGGCTTTGGGATGCGGTCGTGGATCTCTACGGCGGCTATCGGGACTATCAGGAGCGGACTGACCGCCAGATCCCCCTCGTGGTCCTCGAGCCTCGCGGCAGCAAGAACTGATGCCTGACGTCGCGGTCCTCGCGGATAGCGGGTCGAACCTCCTCGCCGCGCGGAACCAGATGGGCTTCACGCTCGGCTTCCACATCGTGCTCGCCTGCTTCGGTGTCGCGTTCCCGGCGGTGATGCTGATCGCGGAGGCGTACGGCCAGCGCAAGGACGACCGGGACGCGCTCCAGCTCGCGCGCAACTGGTCGAAGGGCGTCGCCGTCCTGTTCGCGGTCGGCGCGGTCAGCGGCACGGTCCTCTCCTTCGAGTTCGGCCTGCTCTGGCCGCGGTTCATGGACCGCTTCGGCGACGCGTTCGGGATCGCCTTCGGGATCGAGGGGATCTTCTTCTTCCTCGAGGCGATCTTCATCGCCATCTATATCTACGGCTGGGATCGGCTCTCGCCCCGCGCCCACATGCTCTCGGCGATCCCGATCGTGATCTCCGGGATCGGCGGGGCCTTTTCCGTGATCTCCGCCAACGCCTGGATGAACCAGCCGCAGGGCTTCGACCTGGACGGCGCGGGCAACGTCACCAACGTCAGGCCGCTCGAGGTGATCTTCAACCCCGCGACCGGTTACGAGTTCTTCCACATGTGGCTGGCGGCCTACATGGTCACCGGCTTCCTGATCGCCTCGGTGTACGCCGTCGGGATGCTCCGGGGACGCCGCGACCGCTACCACCGCCTCGGCTTCCTGTTCCCGTTCACCGTCGCTGCGATCGCCGCCCCGATCCAGCTCTTCGTGGGGGACACGGCGGCTCGGGCGGTGGCCGACGACCAGCCGGCCAAGTTCGCCGGATTCGAGTGCGTCTACGAGAGCGGCGACAACCAGGCCGAGCACATCGGCGGCATCTGCCATGACGGCAAGGTGACGGGCGCGATCTCGATCCCGGGGCTGGACTCTCTCCTGGTCGGTTTCAGCACGAACACCTACGTCAAAGGGCTGGATCAAATCCCGGACGACCGGGAGCCGCCCGCCAAGACGATGCTCCACCTCGCCTTCGACACGATGGTCGGAATCGGCACGGCCCTGTTCCTGCTGGCGGTCTGGTTCGCGATTTCCTGGTGGCGCCGGCGCGACATCCCGGGCACGCCCTGGTTCCTCAGGCTCGCCGCGCTGGCCGGCGTGGGCGCGCTCCTGGCCCTCGAATCGGGTTGGATCGTCACGGAGGTCGGGCGACAGCCCTGGATCGTGTACGGCTTCATGAGGACCACGGACGCCGTGACACCCGCACAGGGGATCTGGTGGGTGTTCGGCCTGACGATGCTGCTCTACGTCGGGCTCGCGGTCACCGCCATCACGGTGTTGCGGGCGCTCTCGAGGCGCTGGCGGGAGGGCCTGCCCGAGCAGCCCGGCGAGGTCCCGTACGGCCCGCCGCCGGGCGAGGGATCGGGGGCCTCCGCATGAGCAGCGCCGACGTCTGCGCGGCGATCCTCTGGGTCGGCGTCACCCTCTACGCGATCTTCGGAGGCGCGGACTTCGGCGCCGGCATCTGGGATTTCCTCGCCGGACGGGGCGAGCGAGCCGACAAGGTTCGCGCCCAGATCGATCGCTCCATCGGCCCGGTCTGGGAGGCGAACCACGTCTGGCTGATCTTCGTCCTCGTCATTCTGTGGACAGCGTTCTCGCCGGCCTTCTCGGCGATCTTCAGCACGCTCTACATCCCGCTCGCGCTGGCCGCGCTCGGCATCGTCCTCCGGGGCTCGGGATTCGCCTTCCGCCACGCCCTTCCCGGGCCGGTGGAGCGCCCGGCCACCCGAATCTTCGGATTGGCGTCCGTCCTCACGCCGTTCTTCATGGGGACCGTCGTGGGAGCGGTCGCGGCCGGGGAGGTGCCGGCCGGCGGCAACGGCGATCCGACAGGAAGCTGGATCGGCTTCCTGCCGCTGTCGCTGGGCGTCCTCTTCGTCCTGCTCACCGCCTACACGGCCGCGGTCTTCCTCGTCCGCGACTCGGGGGCAGCGGGGGACGAGTCACTCCGCGGCTACTTCGAGCGCCGCGCCCTCGGTGCGGCCGTGATCGCCGGCGGCGCAGCGGTCGTGGGCGTGATCGCGCTGCATGCGGACGCACGCTACGTCTACGACGGGCTCACCTCCTGGCCCGGGATCGCGCTGGTGATCGGCTCCGGGCTCTGCGGCCTGATCGCGCTCGGCTTCCTGGTCAGCGGCCGGAACTACGGCCTGCGTGTCGCGGCGGTGGGTGCGGGGACGGCGGTGATCTGGGGGTACTTCGCGGCGGCCTTCCCATATGTGCTGCCGACCTCCCTGAAGATCTCGGATGCGGCGGCGCCGTCCGGCACGCTGACGGCCGTGATGGCCGTCTTCGGGGCCGCGGTGGTCGTCGTCATTCCGTCGCTGGCGCTGCTCTACACGCTCTCCCAGCGGCAGGCGCTCGAGAGCTACTCCGCTTCGAGTGACGCGACCTCGCCGCGGCGGTAGGCGAAGGCCCGCCTGCTGGGCGGGGATAGAGTGGCCGCGCATGAAGTGGAGGCCGGGGAAGCGCAGCGCCGACATCGAGGACCGGCGCGCCGCCGGGGGAGGGTTCGGCGGCGGCGGCATGCCGATCCCGATGGGCCGGCTCGGCGGCGGCGGGATCGGCACCCTGGTGGTGCTGGCGATCGTCTACCTGCTCTTCGTCAAGGGAGGGGGCGGTGGGGGCGGCTTCGACGTGCCGGACCCGACGAGCGCCTTCCCTCAGGTCCCGCAGAGCGGCAGCGGGACGGCGTCGGTTCCGGGCAGCCCCGACGAGGAGAAGGAGGTCGACTTCGTCTCCTTCGTCCTCGATGACGCCCAGGGCTTCTGGAAGCAGGGGTTCGCCGCGGCGGGCAAGCCTTATCGGCGCGCGAAGCTGGTCCTCTTCCGTGACCAGGTGGGCTCGGGATGCGGGCAGGCGAGCTCGGCCACCGGCCCGTTCTACTGCCCGCTCGACCAGAGGGTCTACATCGACCTCGGCTTCTTCGACGAGCTCAACCGGCGCTTCAAGGCGCCTGGCGACTTCGCCCAGAGCTACGTCCTGGCTCACGAGATCGGGCACCACGTCCAGCAGCAGCTAGGGATCGAGTCAAGCGTCAGGCAGCAGAGCCAGCAGAACCCTGACGACGCGAACACGCTCTCCGTTCGGCTCGAGCTCCAGGCCGACTGCCTGGCGGGCGTCTGGGCCCGCTCGACCTACGACCGGGGCATCCTCGAGAGCGGCGACCTCCAGGAGGGCCTGACGGCGGCCGCCGCGGTGGGGGACGATCGGATCCAGCAGCAGGCCCAGGGGCGGATCGACCCGGAGACCTTCACCCACGGCACCTCCGAGCAGCGCGCGCACTGGCTGCAGACGGGCTACGACTCAGGCGACCTGAACGCCTGCGACACCTTCTCGGCCGATATCTAGCCGGCGCGGTGGCGCCGCTGCCAGTTCTTGGACACGACGCACCGGCGGCCCGAGCGCACCTTGTGCTTCTTGCAGTGCTTCGGCACGCAGACGCCCCGCTTGCGCCGCTTGCCCTTCCGGCACTTCGGTCTCGCAGCCGGCGGCTGTCCGCCCGACGCGGGACTCGGGCAGCGGTCGCTGCCATCGGGCCGGGGAATGTGGTTCGCGCAGAGGAAGGCCGCCAGCCGGCTCGGGACCGAGCTCATGATCCCGTCGACGCCGAGGTCGTAGAGGTGCCGGTAGCTCGCGTCGGTCTCGTCCTGGTCGCCGTTGGTCCAGACGTGGACGGCGTAGCCGAGGTCGTGGGCATGGCGGGTGTTGAGCAGCAGCGCGGGAACGTCGAAGCCGGCCTCCATGGGCGGTACCTGGAACGCGGCGACGTCCGGGTCCGGGGTGGTCCCAGCCAGGGCGAAGGCGGTCGTGTCGTCGACGCCGGGGGCGAGGGCGACCTGCGAGGCCTCGTCGCGTGCGTGGAACTCGTCGATCAGCGCGTCACTGAACGAGACCACGATGATGTCAGTGCGGCTCGCGTACTGCAGCTCGTCGAGCAGGTCGGCGAGCGCGTCCGCGACGGGCACCGACGCGGCCGGGTCATCGCAGTATGGGGTGATGCCCTGCGTCTGACAGCCGCCACCGGTCCCCGTCGGCGTCTTGATCATCTTGGTCTCGATGTTGATCGGGGTGTCGGGGAAGGCATCGAGGACCTCGCGCAGGGTCGGGATCTTGAAGTCGTCGGCGCTGTAGCCCGCCGGCGGGGGAACGTCGCCGGTGCGGACGCCACGGTACGGATAGGCGGCGTCCGGCAGTGAGTAGTCGTGCGAGTAGGTCCCGGGCCGGAACCAGTAGCCGGCATCCAGGGCCTGCAGCTCGTCCTTGGTCAGGTCGTTCACCTCGGAGTCCGGGCGCACCGGCTCGGTGCTGGAGTCCGGCCCGGGACAGAGGACGTTCGTGCACGCGATCCGCGTCCAGGTGTCGTCGTGGATCACCATCAGCTGTCCGTCCGAGCTCAGGTTGACGTCGAGTTCGAGCGTGTCGGCG
>DATFPJ010000115.1:0-2300 GCA_035264865.1 Solirubrobacterales bacterium | reverse complement strand
GCCCTGATCATCGTCGCGGCGGACGACTCCGACGACAACGGAGGCGCCGGAACCACGGCGAACCCGGCGACCGAGAGGCTGACGGAGCCGACCACGACGAGCTCGCCCACGGACTCGACCTCGACCACCGCGCCGAGCGGCGGGACCTCGGTCCCCGGCAGCACGACCTCAACCCCCGACGGCCAGGGCGGGCTCTAGCCGCTTCCCGCGAGAGATACCGCGCTGGCGATGTCGGAGTCAAACGTGAGCCGGACAGCCCTCGAGGCCGCCGGGCTGTCGGAGTAACGCCCGAGGAGAGACGAGGGGCGGCCGCCGCTACGGCGCCGTCCAGCGCCCCACACCCGAGATGGCGAACAGGTCGATCCGGGTGAGCTTGGCGAAGACGGCATAGCGGTGCGCGGCGCTGTACGGCGGGTGGCACGCGGTCAGCACGAGGCGGTCGTAGCCGACGGGCTTGATGATCCCGACGTCGCCGGGGTCGACGACCTCGTGCTTCTCGACGGAGTAGGTGAAGGCCGCGTAGGGCATCTCGATGCGGACCTCGTCGCCGTCCTGGATCTGATCGATGTGGCGGAACGGCGCCAGGTAGGTGGTGCGGTGGCCGGCGATCGCGACCGTGCCGGGCTGACCCGGGATCGGCGTCGCGGTGTAATGGCCGGGCCCCTTCTGCAGCGAGGACGTGTCCGTCCCCTGCACGACGACCATGTCGAGGTCGATGCGGTCGATCCTTATGCGACCGATGGCGTGCCCGCGCTGAAGGTGCGGCTTGAAGCGGTCCGCGAGGATGCGCGCCTTCGCCGGGATGCCCTGGACGCCCGCGATCGCCGCCAGGTCCGCCTGGGTCGGGTAGTCGGACTCCAGGTCATTGAGCTCGTCCTCGGCCTCTCCCTGCTTGATCGCGCCATAGGCCGCCGAGAACGGCTCCTGCCAGACCAGGGTCAGTCCGGCGTCGGCGAGGACGACGATCCCCGCCGTGATCAGCATGATCGAGACGATCCTCGTCAGCCGCTGCACTGCCGGGATTCTCGCAGCGACCTCCGGACAAACCCGGCACACTTCCCGGCTCGATGGCCGAGGATAATGCGAGGGTGCCCCGCAGGGCGAGGCCCGAGGGGCAACCCGTTTCACCAAGAGTCGCTTCGTACCAGGCCGACCCGGCGGAGGTCGGGCGCGTCCTGCTGCTCTATTCCGGCGGCCTCGACACGAGCGTGATGCTCAAGTGGATCCAGGAGCGCTACGGCGCCGAGATCGTCACGCTGACGGTGAACCTCGGTCAGCCCGGCGAGGACTGGGAGGTCGTCACGGGCAAGGCCGAGCACCTCGGGGCGGTGGAGACGGTGCTGGTCGACGCGCGGGAGGAGTTCGCGAACGAATACGTGCTGCCAGCGATCAAGGCGAATGCCCTCTACGGCGGCGGCTACCCGCTGTTCACGGCGCTCGGCCGCCCGCTGATAGGCAAGCTCGCGGTCGCGGCGGCCCGCGAGCACGGCTGCGACACGATCGCCCACGGCTGCACCGGCAAGGGCAACGACCAGGTGCGGATCGAGGCGACGATCGCGACGCTCGACCCCGAGCTGCGGATCCTCGCTCCTGTGCGCGAGTGGCAGATGGGCCGCGAGGAGGAGATCGCCTACGCGCGCGAGCACCGCATCCCGGTCAAGGGCGGGAGCGAGCTCTCGCCCTACTCGATCGACGACAACCTCTGGGGCAGGTCCTCAGAGGGGCGGACCATCGAGGACCTGGACGCTTCCCCGCCGGACGACGTCTTCCAGCTGGTCACGCGCCCCGAGGACGCGCCCGACGAGCCCGAGATCCTGGAGGTCGAGTTCGAGCGGGGCGTCCCCGTGGGCCTCAACGGCCGGCGTATGGGCATCGTCGACCTGCTGGAGACGGCCGCCGAGATCGGCATGCGCCACGGCGTCGGGATCGTCGACCACATCGAGGACCGCATCGTGGGCCTGAAGGTTCGCGACATCTACGAGGTCCCGGCCGCGGCGATCCTGCTCACCGCGCACGCGGAGCTCGAGAAGCTCATCGGGACGATCCACCAGAACCAGTTCAAGCCACAGCTGGACCGGCAGTGGGCCTACCTTGTCTACGCCGGCCTCTGGTGGGAGCCGCTGCGCGGCGATCTCGACGCGTACATGGAGAGCGTCAACGCGCAGGTCACCGGCACGATCGGGCTCAAGCTCTACAAGGGCTCGGTCCGCGCGGTCACCCGCTCGTCGCCCAACGCGGTCTACGACGCGTCGCTGGCGTCCTTCGCGCAGTCCGGCGGCCTGTTCTCCCAGCAGGCGTCG
>DATFPJ010000114.1:0-7328 GCA_035264865.1 Solirubrobacterales bacterium | reverse complement strand
CGAGCGGCGCACCTTCCCCGAGGTCCCGCCGCGCGTGACCTACCAGCTCACGGACAAGGGCCGCGCTCTCGTGCCGCTGATCGAGGACATGCGCTCCTACGGGCGGCGCTGGCTGCCGATCGAGGAGCGCGAGCCGGCCGCAGCCGCGGTTTAGGCACGAACCCCGGCAATGAAGGGGAGCGGGGACGGCCGCTCTGCCGAATCGTGAGCGCTTTCCCGGCCAAGCGCCTGAGAACCGCTCACGATCATCACCGGCCCTGCAAGTCCCCGTGCACCCGCAGGAACGCCCGTAGCGACGGGAAATGCGGTCTGCGTGACCACGCTCGAGAGCACCACCGAGCGCCTCGAGGAGGCGCTGCGGCGCCTCGCCGTCGAGGCTGCGGATCTCTTCGAGGAGCTGCTGGCGAGTGGGGCGGAGTTGCCCTTCGACCTGGAGCCGACCGACGACAGTCCGCTGCCGATGTACTCCTACACGCCGCTGACCGGGCAGTTCATCGAGCGGCACCTGGGCGAGGTGCGGCGTCTCGAGGCCTTCATCGAGGTTCGCGAGATCGCGGGCGAGGAGGCCGCGATCGGGTTCATGGTGGGGCTCTGGGACGGCAAGAGCGACTTCGACATCGCCGGGGACCGCCTGCAGGGCGCGATCGACGGCGTGCTCTCGATGATCTCCTCGGACTCCGAGGAGGCGACTCCGGCCGGCGAGGTGATCGTGCCGCTGATCGGCTTCCACATGCCGAAGGACGAGATCGAACTTGACGGGGTGCGAATCGTGCGCGCGGACCTGGTGGAGGACGCGCCGCTCGACGCGGTCGAATCGAGCCGCTCGAGCGGCCGCGGCAAGCCGGGCTTTCTGGCGCGCGTGAGCTGCGGCGTCGCCGCCGTCGCGCCGGCTGCGGCCGTCGCCGACGACCTGCGCCGCATGCTCAGAACCCTTCGGCTGTTCCGGCCGGGAGCGGTCGGCCTGGCCCCGTACGGCTGGGCCAAGCGGGCCGCCGGCTGGGAGCGCTTCGGGACGGGTGTCGCCCGGCCCCGGCAGGGCGGCTACCGGCTCACCGGCAACGAGGTCGGCGAGCTCGAATCCTTCGGCCGCACGCTCACCGAGCGCGGTGCCCGGCTCCCGTCGCTCGACTGGGCGGCGTCCCGGTTCGAGCTCGGGGCCGAGCGCGCCTCCCTGATCGAGGCGCTCAGCGACTACCTGCTCGCCCTCCGCGGTCTGCTGGAGGGTGGCGGGCCCGCGAGAACGTCACTCTCCGCCAGGGTCGCCGCGCTCGCCTGCCCACCGCACGAGCGCGAGCAGGGGAGGGTGACCGTGGAGCGGGCCCTGGCGATGGAGCGCAAGCTGATGAGCGGGAGCCGCTACCGGCCGACCGCCGGCGCGTCGCCGCTGGACGTGATCGCCGAGCTCGAGGAGCTGCTGCGGCGTCTGCTCAAGGGCCTCGCCACCGGCGAGCTGCGAGGCGACCTGCGCTCGGCCGCGGACGAGGTACTGCTCTCCGATGGCCTCGCCGCGTCCTACGTCGAGCCGCCCGGCCTGGGGCAGACAGCCGAATGGCACCTGCCGGAGCCCGTCGAGGAGGACGAGAGGCTCGACCTCGCGGCGATCGCAGACGGCAATCTGGGCGAGGACGGGATCGAGATCCGCAGGGCGGAATCACCCGATGAGTCGGAGACGAACCAAATCGACGATTTGTCCGTCCGCAGGGGCGGGGAGGATCGGCAACCGACGACGAGGATTGTCGTCGACCACGTCGAATTGCCCGACCTCATGGGTCCTGAGAGCGACCACCGCGCCTCGCCCGAGCCCGAAACCCGGGATCGCAAGGACTGGTTCGCGGCCGGCGACGGCGAGCCGGAGTGGCCCGCCTTCGCGAGTCCGCGCCGCAAGAAGGAGCACGTAAACCGCGAGCCCTCGACGGATCGCGTCCGCTACCTCTTCCCGGTGCCAGACGCCACCGACTGGTCTGTCGGCGAGCTTCGCTACGAGCGCAAGCCCGGCAGCTAGCTCTTACGCAGCGCCTGAGGCCGCAAGCTCCTCGCGCTGCTCCTCCGACGCAAACAGGTAGCGGTCGATCTTGAGCAGCGCGACGAGGTCGTGGACGTCCTCGTCGAGGTAGGGAATGCGGATCACGCCCTTGGGATTGAGCTCTCGCTGGAGGTGCTCGACGTTGCGAGCGTCTCGCTGCGCGAGCGCCTGGTAGTCGGCGAAGTTCTGCGCGACCCGCTCCGCCAGCTCGTCGTCCAAGAGGTCGCTGAGGTCCGCCTGCACCTCGCCGCTGGTGAGGTCGGCCTCGGTCTCGTAGTGGACCTTGTTGACGATCACGCCGCCGACGGGGAGTTGTGCCTCGACGAGCTTGCGGTGGAAGTAGACGGCCTCGTCGATGGGCTCGCCCTGCGGGCCGCAGACGACGACGAAGGTGGTCGCCGGGTCGGAGAGCAGCTCGGAGACCCGCTTGGCGCGCTCCCGGAACCCGTCCACCATCCCGCTGAACGCCTGGAAGAACTCGGAGAGGTCCGAGAGCAGATCGAGCCCGGTCACGCGCTTCAGCACGCCGAAGGCCATCGAGCTGCCCCGTCCGACGACCTTGGTCGCGAAGCCGGTCGGCTTCATGAACATCTGCATGCCGCGGCCCTCGATGAACTGCGTGAGGCGCTTCGGGGCGTCGAGGAAGTCGAGCGCATTCCGAGACGGCGGGGTGTCGAGGACGAGGAAGTCGTAGCGGCCCTCCTGGTGGATCTCGAAGAGCTTCTCCATGGCCATGTACTCCTGCGACCCCGCGAGGGCATTGGAGAGCTGGCGGTAGATCCGGTTCTCGAGGATCCGGTCGCGGGTCTCCTCGTCAGGCGCGTGCTTGCGGACGAGCTCGTCGAAGGTCGCCTTGGCGTCGAGCATCATCGCCCAGAGCTCGCCCTTCATCTCGACGCCGCACGGCTCGAACAGCTTCGGGTCGACCATCCGGGGCGTGTTCTCGAGCTCCTTCAGACCCAGCGAGTCCGCAAGGCGCTTGGCCGGGTCGATCGTGAGGACGCAGACCTTCTTGCCCCGCGACGCCATCCCGGCCGCAAGCGCGGCCGACGTTGTCGTCTTCCCGACCCCGCCCGAGCCGGCGCAGATGCAGATCTTCCGGTCCTCGACGATCTCCTCGATCGAGGCCATCTAGCCGACGGCTCCCGCGAGGCGCTCGAGTGCGGGGATGTCGAGCTGCGGCTTGAAGATGAAGGGCAGGGTCTTGACCGGGGAGGAGACTGCCTGCTTCAGCCGCTGGAGCTGGGCACGCTGGGAGCTGCAGCGGCGGTGCTCCGAGAGCGCCGCACGCATGGCCGCCCGCGCAGCGCCATCGGCTTCCTCGAGCGCGCGCTCGAGCTCGGAGGCGTCGTCGGTGCCGAAGCGCTCGGGGTAGAGGGCATTCATGTAGACGCGGTCCACCGCCATCCCGATCTCATTGGTGAGCGAGTCCTCGAGTGAGGCGGACTCGTTGACCGGCATCTCCTCGGGAAGCGCGACGATCGCGACGCCGGTCGCGTTGTGGTCGGTGATGAACCGGTCGAGCTCCTGCGCCTGCGAGTGGATCGGCCCGACGCGCGCGATG
Organism: Solirubrobacterales bacterium; assembly: GCA_035264865.1. GTDB lineage: Bacteria > Actinomycetota > Thermoleophilia > Solirubrobacterales > 70-9 > DASUPK01. Next base: position 3,741 of record DATFPJ010000114.1, on the reverse strand, counting down.
TTGGCGAAGGTGCGCGGCGTCTGCAGGAATCCGATGCCGTGGCCGGTGGCCGGCGCATCCACGATCACGAGGTCGTACTCCCGCGCCTTTTTCACCCGCCGGGCCGGCTGGGCCAGCTCCCAGATCTTCCCGATCGTGACCAGCTCCTTGAGGCCCGGAGTCGCCGCCGCGAGGTAGTTGAACACGCGTGAGCGCATCAGCATGTCCCGCATCGCCCGGACCCTGAGCTGGAGCAGGAGGTATTCGCGCAGGGACTGGTCGGGATCGATCGAGATCGCCCAGAGGTTGTCGGCCACTTCGACCTCGTGGAAGCCGATCTCGGCGCGCCTGAAGACCCGCGAGGCGGTCTCCTGACCGCCCACCTCGCAGACGATCGTGCGCTTGCCTCGGGCAGCCGCCGAGAGGCCGAGGGCGATCGCAATCGTCGATTTTCCGACGCCGCCCTTGCCCGTCACGAACAGGAGGCGCTTGTCGAGCATCTCAGGCACGGCGCGGATTCTTCCAACCAGGAGAAGGAATGCGCCGGTCGGGTGCGAAATAGCCGCAACACATGGGAATTCTCCGGAGAAACCAGGCTGTCGAAGAGATGGCTGAAAGCGGTCGAATGAGGCCCGAGGATTTGGTCGGGCCGACGCCCGAGCGCAACCACGAAGGCACGGATGAGGAGCCGAAGGCGGCTTCCCCGGAGACCGAGGCCACAAACACGCCCTCCGAGACCTCCCCGGAGCCCGCCTCGGAGTCGCGCCAGCCGGACAAGCCCAAGAACGAGGGGCCCGCGAAGGTGATCGCCTTCGCGAACCAGAAGGGCGGTGTCGCGAAGACGACGACCGCGCTCAACCTCGCAGTCGCCTTCAAGGAGTCAGGCCACCGCGTCCTCGCCTGCGACATGGATCCGCAGGGCAACCTCACCATGAGCCAGGGCGTCGACCCGGACAAGGTCGAGAAGAGCATGTTCGACGTGCTCGTCCACCGGATCCCGATCCGGGAGATCATCGTCGAGCGTGAGATCGACGTCGCCGTCGCCTCGATCGACCTGGCCGGCGCCGAGATCGCGATGAGCACGCAGATCGGCCGTGAGCGCGCCCTGCAGAAGGGGCTCGAGGCGGTCAAGGACGACTACGACTTCGTCTGCATCGACACCCCGCCGAGCCTTGGTCTGCTCACCGTGAACGCGCTGACCGCCGCCGACAAGGTGATCGTGCCAGTGCAATGCGAGTACCTCTCGATGCGCGGCCTCGTACAGCTTCAGAACACCCTCCAGATGATCCGGGAGAACCTCAACCCCGGCGTCGAGATCGAGGGGATCCTCCCGACGATGCTCGACTCGCGCACGATCCACGCCAAGGAGGCGGTGGAGATCCTCGAGGAGAACTTCGGTGAGCTGGTCTTCAAGTCCCGGATCCGCAAGGCGATCAAGTTCGCCGAGGCACCGGTCCGCGGCACCTCCGTGCTCAAGTACGACCCGAAGTCGAAGGCCGCGAGCGCGTACCGCCAGCTGGCCGAGGAGGTCCTCACCCATGGCTCGTAAGCGCGCCAGCATGCGCGAGGGCCCCCTCGCGGACCTCTTTCGCTCGACCGAGGAGTCGGTGAAGCCCGACGAGGTCAAGGTGACCTCGAGGAAGAACGGCACGAAGCCGGTCGAGGTCGCGGTCGAGGAGCCGCTCTACGAGACGCCCAGGCCGGAGCCGGTCCCCGAGCCCACGCCCGAGCCGGTCCCCGAGCCGACGCCGGACCCCGTCCCTGAGCCCGTGCCCGGCCCGGAGCCGGTGCCCGAGCCGACCCCGCCGGAGCCCGTCGCAGAGGAGGAACCAGCGTCAACGGCGGCCACAAACACCGCCGCCGGATCAAAGGAGCGCGAGATCTACCACGAGGGTCTCGATCGCCTGATGGGGGGTCCCGGCATCGAGGTGCGGCCGAAGTTCGGCCGCGACGAGCCCTCCACCGACCAGCCTCCCGCCAAGCATCCGATGGTGCCGCGCACCCACCAGGCGGTCCTCCGCGTGGTCGGAGTCGGCGGCGCCGGCGTCAATGCCGTCAACCGCATGGTCGAGGCGCAGCTGCCTGGCGTCGAGTTCGTCGCCATCAACACCGACCTTCAGTCGCTGCAGAACTCGCAGGCCGACATCACGCTGCACATCGGCGGCGAGATGACCCGCGGCCTGGGCGCGGGATCGGACCCGCGCGTCGGCTACCGCGCCGCCTTCGAGGAGCAGGACAAGATCAAGGACCTGCTCAAGGGGTCGGACATGGTCTTCCTGGCCTCCGGCGCGGGCGGCGGCACCGGAACGGGCGCCGCTCCGGTGGTCGCCAAGCTCGCCCACGACATCGGCGCGCTCACCGTCGCGGCCGTGACCAAGCCGTTCACCTTCGAGGGAGCCCGCCGCATGGCCCAGGCGGAGGAGGGGATCGCGGCGCTCGCCAAGGAAGTCGACACGATGATCTGCGTGCCCAACGAGCGCCTGCTCCAGATCCTCGAGCGTCGCACGACGATCACCGATGCCTTCAGGGTCGCCGACGACGTCCTACGCCAGGCGGTGCAGGGCATCTCCGACCTGATCATGCTGCCCGGCCTGATCAACCTCGACTTCGCCGACGTCCGCACCACGATGCTCGAGTCCGGCGACGCCGTGCTCGGCATCGGGATGGGGTACGGCGAGCACCGAGCGACGATCGCGGCCGAGAAGGCCGTCTCCTCGCCGCTGCTCGAGACCTCCATGGAGGGCGCGCACTCGCTGCTGCTCTCGATCACCGGCGGCCCCGACCTCTCCCTGATCGAGGCGAGCGAGGCGGCCGACGTGGTCCGGTCCGCCGCGCACCCCGAGGCGAACATCATCTTCGGCGCCAGCGTGGACGAGGACGTGAGCGAGGAGGTCTGGATCACGGTCATCGCCACGCGCTTCGATTCCTCCTTCAGCAATCGTCATCACCGGGATCGGCGCACCGAGCCGCGCGAGCCGCGCACCCCAGGACGGGACGCGGCGCTGCGGCCGGAGCGCTACTCGGATCCGGCCGCCGACTGGCGCTTCATGGAGGGCTCGCAGGCCCGCCACGGCTCGGCGGACGAGCTCTACGGCGACGGCAACGGGCGCAGCGGGCTCGACCGGCGCCCCACCGAGCCGCGCTCGATTGAGAACCGGGTGCTCGACGTGCCCGAGTTCGAGCCTGGCGAGTAGCTGCGCGAAAGCCGGCCGGTCTCGTTCCGGGGTGCCTTGCGCCTACGCTGCGGCCATGCCCAGCGCGAGGGGAGTGGTCGCGGCCGGCCATCCGCTGACGGCGGAGGCCGGGGCGGAGGTGCTGCGGGAGGGCGGCAACGCCGTCGATGCGGCGATCTGCGCCGTGCTCACCTCGTTCGTGTGCGAGAGCCAGCTGACCGGCTTCGGCGCGGGGGGCTTCATGATGGTTCACGAGGACGGGGAGGACACGCTGGTCGACTTCTTCGTCGCGGCCGGTGGAGCCGACGGGTCCGAGCGACGTGCGGAGCTGATCCCGATCCCGGTCTATTTCGACCAGACGCCGCAGATCTTCAACTGCGGCGCCGCCTCCTGCGGCGTGCCTGGCAACCCCGCGGGCATCGAGCACATCCACCGCCGCTTCGCCACAGTGCCCCTCGAGCGATTGGCGCGCCCGGGGATCGAGCTCGGCCGCAAGGGGGTGACCCTGACGAAGGCGGCGGCCTACTTCCACGAGATCCTGCACCCGATCCTCGTCTCCACACCCGAGGCCGCGGCGCTCTTCACGCCC
>DATFPJ010000113.1:0-3735 GCA_035264865.1 Solirubrobacterales bacterium | reverse complement strand
CGATCGACACCGTCCGCCGCGGCGGCACGCTCTCGATCAGCGGCGTCTATGGCGGTCAGCTCGACCCGATCCCGATGATGCAGCTCTTCGACAAGGGCATTCAGGTCCGAATGGGCCAGGCCCACGTAAAGCGCTGGGTCGACGACCTCCTGCCCCTCCTGGAGCAGGACGACGACCCCCTGGGCGTGGACGACCTCGCGACCCACAGGCTGCCCCTCGAACGGGCGCCGGACGCCTACGAGATGTTCCAGAAGAAGCGGGACGGGGCCATCAAGGTGGTCCTCGAGCCCTGAGCGAAAGGAGCTTTCAAAGATGAGCGACAGAACGATCCAGGAGCAGATCGTCAAGTACCTGGCCGACGTGCATGCGATCGAGCAACAGGCCCTGCCGCAGGTGAAGGCCGCGCCCAAGATCGCGCGCGCCCCGGTCCTGGTGGAGGCATTCGAACGGCATATCGCCGAGACCGAGGAGCACGAGCAGCGCGTCCGGGAGCGTCTGGAGGCGCTCGGCGGCAGCCCCTCGAAGGTGAAGGACGTTGCGGGCACCCTGACGGGCCCCGCGTTCGTGCTGTTCGCGAAGTCCCAGCCGGACACGCCCGGCAAGCTGGTCACGCACGCGTACTCCTACGAGCACATGGAGCTCGCCGCCTACGAGCTCCTCGGCCGCGTGGCGCGCCGCGCCGGCGACGAGGAGACGGCGACGCTCGCCCAGGAGATCGAGGCGCAGGAGCGGGCCATGGCCGGCAGGCTCTCGGACAACTGGGATGCCGCGGTGGACGCCGCCCTCGAGGGGGCGGATCCGGACGACGTCGGCGAGCAGCTCAACAAGTACCTGGCCGACACTCACGCGATCGAGGCTCAGGCTCTCCAGATGCTGGCCGTCGCCCCGAAGATCGCCGGCGACGACCAGCTGGCGGAGGCGTACTCGGAGCATCACGCCGAGACGGAGATTCACCAGCAGCGGATCGATGCCCGGCTGGCGGCTCGGGACGCGAGCTCGAACTTCCTCAAGGACGCCGCGATGAGGCTCGGCGCGGTCAACTGGGGCGGCTTCTTCGCGGCGCAGCCGGACACGCCGGTGAAGCTCGCGGGCTTCGCCTACGCGTTCGAGCACCTCGAGATCGCCTCCTATGAGCAGCTGAAGCGCGTCGCCGAGCGGGCCCGGGACGCCGACACCGCCAAGGCCGCGGAGGTGATCCTGGTCGAGGAGCGGAGCGCCGCGCAGACGCTCTGGGACGGGTTCGATACCGCCCTGGAGGTCTCGTTGCGGAAGCTGGGCGTCGCCGCCTGACGCGTCATCGGCGCTTCGAGCGGGTATCGGCATCCAAGAGATCGGAGAGGAGGTGTGACGAATGGCCAAGGACCATGGCTCATCAGTGAAGAACGACAAGCAGTACGAGGGACTGCGCAAGAAGGGCATGAGCAAGCAGCGGGCCGCGTCCATCGCCAACTCGCAGGGCTCCTCGAGCCGAGGCGGGAAGAAGAGCGGCAAGGGCAGCGGCGGCAGCAAGTCGCAGAAGCGGGCCGCAGGCCGCGAAGGCGGCAAGAAGTCGAGCTCGAAGTCCTGAGCGAGCCTCAGCCCACCCGCTCGATCGCGGGTGATTCACGCCGATCGATGAGGTCGAGCACGGCCTCCTCGATCGGCCTCTGTATCTCCGGCCAGTCTGCCGGGTCCTGCGGCAGCCGCTCGAAGACTCCGCCCACCGTGAGCCCACCATCGAAGCGGTCGAAGACCCGAGGGTCGATATAGGAGGCGCGGCAGACCGCGGGCGTGTTGCCCAGATAGCGGGAGACCTGCTTGACGGCATCGCGCTTCGCGCGGTTTCGGCCACCCTTGGTCCCCAGGTCGCGCTCGCGCGCCGAGGCGGCGAGGACGACCGCGGCGAGGACAGTCGCATTCCACGTCCTGAAGTCCTTGGCGCTGTGCTCCCCGCCGATCGTCGCCTTGATGTAGTCATTGATGTCGACCGAGCGGACGTCCCGCCAGCCGCTGTTGCGGTAGGCGAGGAGCTCGTAGCCGCCGCGGCGGCGGCCCTTGAGCGTGCGAACGAGCGCGGCGACCTTCCGGTCTCCCACGACCTGAACACGCCGCTTGCCGCCCTTCGCCTCGTAGTCGAAGACCACCGCCTCACCATTGACAGTCACGTGCCGCTTTCGCATCGTGGCGATGCCATAGGTGTCGTTCTCAGCGGCGTAGTCCTCCGAGCCGATCCGGAAGAAGCCCCGGTCGAGCAGGCGGACCGCGCAGGCGAGCACCCGCTCGCGCGAGAGCTTGCGCCGGCGGAGATCGCGCTCCACCTGGTCGCGCAGCGTCGGCAGGGCGCGCGCGAAGTCGACCATCGAGTCGAACTTCTCGCGGTCGCGGCGCTCGCGCCATCGATCGTGGTAGCGGTACTGCTTGCGGCCGCGGGCGTCCATGCCGGTCGCCTGGATATGGCCGAGCGGGTCGGCGCAGATCCAGACGTCCTCCCAGGCCGGTGGGATCGCCAGCGCCCGTATCCGCTCCAGGATGTCAGGGTGCTCGATCCGCTCGCCGTCCTCGTCCAGATACTCGAAGCCCCTCCCCCGCCGCCGGCGGGTGATTCCGGGGGTACCGCAGTCCACCCGTCTGAGCCGGCTCATGGCCCTGCGTTTACCCGCGGGGGGCGACGGTCAGACGGGTGGCGTGAGGGCGAGCTATGTGCTGCCAATCCGCTGGGCCGACGACCGCGAGATCGAGGAGTTGACCGATTATCTGCGCGGCCTCCCGGACTGGATCGAGCTGATCATCGTCGACGGCTCCCCCGACCCGCTCTTCGAGCACCACGCGACGCTCTGGGAGAACCTCGGCCGCCACCTCAGGCCAGACCCCGACCTGCGCACGACGATGGGCAAGGTCGGCGGAGTCCTCACGGGGATTCGAGAGGCGAGCCACGAGGCGTGCGTGATCGCGGACGACGACGTGCGCTACGACGAGCGGACGCTGACCCGAGCCACGCTGCTGCTCGGCCTCGCGGACTGCGTGCGACCGCAGAACTACTTCGACCCCCTGCCGTGGCACGCGCGCTGGGACACCGGCCGGATTCTGCTCAACCGCTCGCTCGGCGCTGATTTCCCCGGGACGCTGGCGGTGAGGCGCAGCACCATCCTTGGCGCGGGCGGCTACGACGGCGATGTGATCTTCGAGAACCTGGAGCTGATCCGGACGATCCGTGCCGTGGGCGGCCGCGTGATCAGCCCTCTCGACCTGTACGTCGCCCGGCGACCCCCGAGCACCCAGCAGTTCCTCTCCCAGCGCAAGCGACAGGCCTACGACGACTTCGCGATCCCGCCGCGGATGGCGGCGTGGCTGGCGGTCGTCCCGGCGCTCGGACTTGGGCTCGCCAGGCGTCGCTGGCGCGCACCGGCGATTGCCGCCGGGGCCCTGATCGCGCTGGCGGAGCGAGGGCGCAGGCGCGCGGGCGGGCGGGCTCACTTCACGCCCGATACCCCGGCCTTCGCCCCACTCTGGGTCCTCGAGCGCGGCATCTGCTCGTGGCTTGCCCTGCGGGACCGCCTCTCGCGGGGCGGCATCCCCTACGGCGACGCCGTCGTACCCCGGGCCGCCTCCTCGATGCGACGGCTACGCCGGCGGTTCGCGGCCGGGGATGCGCGTGACGGGCAGCGGGACGGCCTCTCCCGCGGGCGCACGGAACCCGATCAGCTTGTGGGTCCCGTCGCAGAAGGGCTTCCGGCGCGAGGCCCCGCAGCGACATAG